>JAYSQK010000348.1:0-2558 GCA_043721555.1 Frankiales bacterium | reverse complement strand
GTGCCCAGCGACGCCGTCGTCGTCCGGCTGTCGGCGTCCGGCGCGCGGTGTGTCTGCAGCAAGGCGAGCGTCTGCGCGCCGAGAAGGGCTCACGACGAGGGCGTGTCCTAGACTCCCGACCGCACCAGGCCGCCTTAGCTCAGTCGGTAGAGCACCTCACTCGTAATGAGGTTGTCCGGAGTTCGATTCTCCGAGGCGGCTCCACGTCCCACCAACAGGGTCAGGTCCCGACCACCCTCCCATCTGGGGGCGTGGTGCCTCGACCGTCGGACCGGCTGCCGCACCGGTCCACGACGCGATGTGGCGTACCACGTCAGTTGACGTTGAATTGGCCCATGAGCATGTTGTCCTCATGTTCGAGGATGTGGCAGTGGAACATGTAGTTCCCGGTGAAGTCGCCGAACTGGCCGATGACGGTGACCGTTCCCCAGGCGGGGACGTCGACGGTTTCTTTCCATTGGGCTTGATCACCGGTGGGGGCCGAGCGGTTGACGCTCAGGACTTGGAAGTTGATGTCGTGCAGGTGGATCGGGTGGTCCTCTCCGGAGCGGTTGTTGAACGTCCATTGCTCGGTGGCGCCGAGGGCGACCTTGGCGTCGATGCGGGCCGGGTCGTAGCTGAGGTTGTTGAATTGCCAGACACCGTTGTTCTGGGAGATATTGAACGTACGGGTCGCGGTCACGTTGCTCGTGCTGAGCGGGGTGTAGGGCCGCATCGTGGTCGGGATGGTGCTGGTGTCGGTGACGGCGCTGGCGATGTCGAAGCGCATCACGTCGGCGGTGCTGCCGGAGCCTTGGGTGTTCCTCAGCACGACCGAGGTGCCAACGGTCAGCTTGCTGAAGTCCACGATGACGTCGGCGCGGCCGGCCGGCGGCAGCGTGACGGACGAGGCGGCGATCGGCGAGGAGAACAAGCCGGCTTCGTTGCCGATCTCGGTGATGCTGGCGCCGCTGCTGAGCGCGAAGGTGTAGTAGCGGGCGTTGGAGCCGTTGAGCAGCCGAAGGCGGTATTTGTGGGTGCCGACCTTGAAAAAGGGCTGTGCTGCGCCGTTGACCAGCAGGGTGTCGCCGAGGAACCCGGTCCGGACGGCGCTGCTGGACAGGGTGTAATTCAGGGTGCCGTCGGTGTTGAACTGCCGGTCCTGCACGATGACCGGGACGTCGTAGGCCCCAGTCGGGAGGTTGAGGGCAGCCTCTTGGCTGTCGCCGATGAGGTACATCCCGGCCAGGCCCATGTAGACGTGCTTGCCCGTGAGGTCCTTGGCGTGGTCGTGAAACCATTGGATCCGGGCGTTTTGGTTGTTGGGGTAGGTGTAGTCGGTGCTGCTGCCGGCGCCGAACGTCGCGACCGGGCTGCCGTCGGAGCTCGGGGCGACGTGCGCGCCGTGCATATGCAGCGTCGTGGCCTCGGGCAGGTTGACGTTGACGACGTGCACCTTCACCGCCCGTCCGCTCGTTGCTTTGATCACCGGTCCGGGGAAGGTGCCGTTGTAGGTCCACATCGGGGTGGTCTTGCCGGGGATCACCGACACGTCTGCGGTCCGCTCATTGAGCGTGTAGTAGTCGGTCGTCGCGTCGGTGCTGGTGGGTGACAGCACGGCGGGGATGGGGAGCGGGACCGCGAACGCGGTCGTGCAGCCCGAGTTCTGACAGCCGCCGCCGCCCCCCCAGGCCAGCGCCGGTGCGGGGGAGATGAGACCGGCGACGAGCACCGCGGTGGCGGCCAGGGTGCCCAGCAGTCGAGGTCGTTGGGCCGGCAGCCGACCGACCGCGGCCGCCAGGAAAACGCCATCTACGAGCAGACAAAGCACACCGAGGCCGTCCCAGCTCTCGTGCATCGAGAACAATCCGACGGTGCGGCTAAGGACGTAGCCGACCGCCATCGCGGTGCACACCGTCGTGCCGACCAGCCACGCCTGCAGGTCATCGCTGCGCCAGAGCCGAACGGCGACATCAGCGCACAGGCAGGCGGCGACGAGAAAGAGCGCTCCGAACAGCGGCATTTCCTTGAGGTGCTGTGGGGCCAACCAGGCGTGGACGGCTCCGGTGCCCAGCGCTGCACCCGCAGCGATGCGTCGGGGCTCGGGACGGCTGATCTGCACGGGTCCTCCAAGCAGGGTGGGAGAGCCCGGACCTTGGTCGTACGACCTTTGGCGAACCTTGCGGAGCGTTGGAAGCAGGCAATCAAGCGACACGTCACGTCGCGCTGACTCATCAGTGCATACTGAGATCACTGTGGCATGATGATTGCTGTGCAGCCGATGACGGACGCCGGGGCCGTCCCGGGCAGCGCGATCCCGCCGGCACGGACCTGCCCACAGGAGACCCAGTGACCGCTACCGCCCCCGCGCTGGACCAGCCGGTCCTGCGGCTGCTCGCTGATCCGCTGCGCGCGCAGATCGTCGCCATGCTCGCGGTCGAGCAGCTCTGCACCTGCCACCTCGTCGACGCGACCGGGGCGACGCAGTCCAACATCAGCAATCACTTGCGGGCGCTGCGCGAGGCCGGGCTCGTCGAGGCCGAACCCGCCGGGCGTTTCACCTACTACCGGTTGCTGCC
>JAYSQK010000347.1:0-2078 GCA_043721555.1 Frankiales bacterium | reverse complement strand
CCGAGCGAGAGTGTGAGCCGGGCCAGCTGGGCCTGCGCCCAGGTGAGCGGACCGGCCGAACCAGCCGGGTGGCCCGGCGTGAATCCGATCGAGGCGGTGGCCGGGTCTGCGCCGTACGGCGAAGCCGGCACGGCCGGGTCCTCCCAGACCTGCTCGGGCACCAGGCCCACCCCGGACGCGGAGCGATCCATCGTGTCCAGCAGCGCCGTCGCGCGGGCGACGTCGCCGGTCTGCAGCTGCTGCTCGGCGCGCTCACCGGCCAGGACCGGCCAGAGGTGCCCGGAGCCCGTGTTGGACGTCGGCCACGGCTGACCCTCGACCGGACAATCTGTCGGGTCCGCGACATGGCAGTCGCCGTAGCCGTCCTCACTGCCGGGCGTCGCAGTGCCGTAGCGGTACCAACCCGGGCCGGTCGGGGTCGACCGCTGCAGCGTGGCGTCCAGAACCGGCAGGCTGGCCTGCACGTCCGGGTCGTCCGCCGGCAAGATGCCGAGTCGGGTCAGCTCCTGGAAGCCGCCGTCGACGACCGCGCGTTCGTCGGCGGTTGGCCCGCCGTTGCCCAGGCCGTACGACGTCCCGGCGTTGGGGTTGCCGGTCTTGGACAGCCGCAGGAAATAGCGCGCGGCGTACGGCCCGGAGGTGGTCACCGTCCAGCCCTTGATTGAGCGCTGGAAGTGGTCGGCGGTGGCGAGGTAGAGCTTCGCCCGATCCGGATCGCCTTGCTGGCCGGCAATCCGGCCGGCCGCGACCAGACCGGCGATCTCGGCGGCAATGGTGGACGGCGAGTAGCCGCTCTGCTCCTCCCACCGCTCGGAGCCGAACGCCGGCCCGTGCGCGACCACGAAGTCCGCGGCCTTGCGCACGTGGTCGCGGTAGAGCGCGACGTCACCGCCGAGCCCGGACTGCAGGGCCATCAGGATCGGATAGGCCGTCTCGTCGAGCTGGTCACCCCCGGTGTCGGGCGCCCCCTGGCCGTTGAGCAGGCTGTTGCGGGGCAGCCGGCCGTCGGCGAGCTGCTGCCGCTCGAGCAGGAAACGGGTCGTGGCCTGCGCGGTGGCGAGGTCTCCGGCGGTCAGCAGCGCGGTGAACGCCTCATAGAGGTCGCGGCTGAACACCTCGCGGTAGGACCCGAAGTACGGCGCCTTGCCGCCCTGCAACGTGCCGGCCGAGACCGCTTGCCCCCAGGGCGAAGCGAGCCCCGCCACGACCGCGCCGGGGAACGTCTTGTCCTCACTGGCCTTCACGACGTTGACGCTCAGGTAGTAGGCCGCACGCAGCCGCGCGACCCGCTCGGCTGACAGGCCCGGCAACGTCCTGGGCGGCTTGCGCAGGCCCTTGTCGTAGGCGCGCCAGCCCCGCTCGTAGTCGTGCCGCACCTTGGCCAGCTCGCGCGCCAGCGATGCGCCGGCGGTGGCCACGGCCTGGCCCGGGGTGCGGCCGAAGCCGAGTGCAAGGGTGGCCTCGCCGTCGTCGAGGGCGAGCTCGGCGGTACCGACGACATTGCCGTTGGGGGCGTCGGCCCGCGGGTCGCTGAGCCGGCGCGCGGTGTCGAGCTGGGTCAGCCCGTCGCTCGGCGTACCGACGTAGCCGTTGCTGCTGGACCGGAACGGCCGGTTGGCCCGCAGCGCAAGCGAAGTCGGCACGGCGTAGTCACGGTGGGTCGCGGCCGTGACCGTCGTGGGATCGCTGGCGACCAGTGCGCCGGTCGAGGCGTCGACGGTGGCGCTGTCGGCGCCCGCGTTGTCCGTGCCGCCGCCACCGTGGCCGCCGATGGTCGGGTCCAGCCGGGTGTAGAGGTGCAGCCGCTCGGTCGGCACGGTGAGCCCACGCAGGCGGGCGCCGACCAGCACGGTGTCCCGCGCCGGGTCGGTCAGATAGGTCGTGACCAGCCGCCAGGCACCGCTGCGGGCGGTCGTGGTGACGGTGCAGACCATGCCGGTCCGGTCGGCCGCCACGGTGTACGACGCGTCGCGGGTCTGCAGGTCGGTGAACGTGCGCCCGTCGGTCACGACGAACTGCATCGTCTCGACATTGGTGGTGTCGATCGTCGGCTCGTAGACATCGGACAGCACGCCGTT
>JAYSQK010000346.1:0-5237 GCA_043721555.1 Frankiales bacterium | reverse complement strand
CGGCCAGAGGTCAGCACGAGGACACCGGTCGCCTCGGGCACGACAACCTCGACCGGCCCGGTGTTCAGCACGCACCGCAAGCTGCGGCCGTCGTCGAGGACCCGCCGGAACGCCAGGACCTGGCTGGGGGCGTCGAGCCAGCAGACCTCGGGGGCGAGCCCAGGGCGCAGCTTGCGCCGCAGTGCGAGTGCCCGGCGGTAGAACGCCAGCATCGAGTCGGGGTCGGCGTCCTGCGCCGCGACGCTGTGGCCACGGGCACCGTCGCCGAAGGGCAGCCACGGGGTTCCGGTCGTCCAGCCGTGGTTCGGCTCCTGCGTCGTCCAGGGGATCGGGGTCCGGCTGCCGTCACGGCCGACGAGTTCGCCCCCCGAGCGCAGCCACATCGGGTCCTGGCGCTGCGCCTCGGGCACGTCGCTCTGCTCCAGCCCGAGTTCCTCGCCCTGATAGACGTACGGCGCACCGGGCAGCGCCAGCAGCGTCGCGGTGGCCGCGCGGGCTCGGCGCTGGCCGGCCGCTCCCCCGCCGTACCTGGTGGGATGGCGGATCACGTCGTGGTTGGACAGCACCCACGTCGGTGACGCCCCCTCGATCGAGAACGCCTGCAGTGCCTGGCGGATGACGACCTTCCAGTGGTCGGCGTCGAACGGTGCCGCGACCAGGACGAAGTTGAAGGACTGGTGCAGGCGGTCACGCCCGACATAGCGGGCGACCTTGTCGAGATCGTCGAGGAAGACCTCGCCGACCATGACGCGATCGTCGTAGGAGTCGGTGATCTCACGCCAGCGACGGAAGACCTCGACGACCTCCGGCTGATCCCAGGCATGCGGCATCCAACTCGCATGGAACAGCTCGGCACCCGGCTCGATCGGCTTGTGCGGCGGGTTGTCGCGCAACGTCTGGTCCTTGTACAGACCGTGCGCGACGTCGATCCGGAAGCCGTCGACCCCCCGGTCGAGCCAGAAGCGCAGGATCTGTTCCCAGGCCTCGTGTACGGCGGGGTTGCGCCAGTCCAGATCGGGTTGCCCCGCGTCGAACAGGTGCAGGTAGTAGTCCCCGGACGCCTCGTCCAGGCTCCACGCCGGGCCACCGAAGACCGACTCCCAGTTGTTCGGCGGACCGCCGCCCGGCCCGGGCGGCCGAAAGATGTAGAACGCCCGCTTGGGCGAGGTCGGTTCGGCCAACGCCTCGGTGAACCAGGGATGGGCAGAGCTCGTGTGGTTGGGCACCAGATCCACCAGCACCTTCAGGCCGAGCCCGTGCGCATCGGCGAGCAGACCGTCCAGGTCAGCCAGCGTGCCGAACAGCGGGTCGACGTCGGTGTGGTCCGCGACGTCGTAGCCGTGGTCGGCCATCGGCGAGCGGTAGAAGGGCGTGAGCCACAGCGCGTCGACGCCGAGGCCGGCCAGATAGGGCAGCCGGGCGCGGACCCCGGGGAGGTCCCCCACGCCGTCCCCGTCGCTGTCACCGAAACTCCGGACGTAGACCTGGTAGACGACGCCGTCCTGCCACCACCTGCGCACGCTGCTCACTGCCACGTCCTTCTCCTGCGATGTCCGAGCGGCTGCAGTCACCTGCAGCCGCCCAGGCACCGACCGCAAGGTCAACCCGCGACGCGTAGGCCCGTCGAGGCATCGAACCAGTGCAGCTGGTCGGGAACCGGCTGCAGGTGGACCGAGGCGCCGCGCTCCGGCGGCGATGTCGGGTCGACCCGCGCGACGAGCAACAGCGGCTCGCCGTCGCGTCCCTCGACACTGCCGTGCAGGAACGCGTCCGAGCCGAGCTCCTCGACCAGCTCGACGGTGACCGGGATCCCGGCGCCGTCGCCGACGACCTTGAGGTGCTCGGGCCGCATGCCGATGCTCACCATGCCGTTGGACAGCTTGCCCTGGGCCTCACGGGGCATCGGGACGTTGTAGGTGCCAAGGTGCACGCCGTCGCCGTCGACCGGCACATCGATGAGGTTCATCGCGGGCGAGCCGATGAAGCCGGCCACGAACTTGTTGGCCGGCCGGTCATACATCGCGCGGGGCTTGTCGACCTGCTGCAGGATGCCGTCCTTGAGCACCGCGACCCGGTCACCCATCGTCATGGCCTCGACCTGGTCGTGGGTGACGTAGAGCGTCGTGACCGCCAGACGCCTTTGCAGTGAGGCGATCTGGGTGCGCGTGGCCACCCGGAGCTTGGCATCGAGATTGGACAGCGGCTCGTCCATGCAGAACACCTGCGGGCTCCGGACGATCGCCCGGCCCATCGCCACCCGCTGCCGCTGCCCGCCGGACAGCGCCTTGGGCTTGCGGTCGAGATAGTCGGTGAGGTCCAGGATCGCCGCCGCTTCGCGGACCCGCTTGTCGATCTCGTCCTTCGGTCGCCCGGCGATCTTGAGGGCGAAGCCCATGTTGGCGCCGACCGTCATGTGCGGGTAGAGCGCGTAGGTCTGGAAGACCATCGCGATGTCGCGGTCGCTGGGGTCGACGTTGGACACGTCGCGCTCGCCGATCCGGATCTGCCCGCCGTCGACCGGCTCGAGCCCGGCCAGCATCCGCAGCGAGGTGGACTTGCCGCACCCCGACGGGCCGACCAGCACCAGGAATTCGCCGTCACCGACCTCCAGGTCCAACGACTGCACTGCCGGGCGATCGGCGCCTTCGTACTGACGGGTCGCCTTGTCGAACGTCACTGTGGCCATGCTGAGCCTTCTCTCCACCGGCAGGAACGTGCCGGACGATCCGAGTGGGAGACCGACGGCGCCGGTCCGGACGACCGATGGGTGCGTGCCCACCGGACCGAGCCGGAGCAGACCACGTCCCCACGCTGGGACCGCCGTGGCCCGGCGCCCGCCGATTCCGGCACGCGTCGTTGCTCCGGCGCGCATGGTGCGGCACACTCGCCGCCGATGCAAGCGTTTGCACCGATGTCGAGGGCAGGAGGCGTGCCGTGCCAGCCCGGATCCAGGACGTCGCCCGCGCCGCCGGCGTCTCCACCGCGACCGTCTCGCGCTCCCTGCGCGGCCTGCCCAACGTCAGCTCGCACACCAGGACGGCCGTCAGCAAGGCCGCGCAGGACCTCGGTTACGTGGTCAGCCGCAGCGCCTCGACCCTGGCCAGCGGCCGCACCCTGACCGTCGCCGTCATCACCCCCTACGTCGGCCGCTGGTTCTTCGCGCAGGCGATCGAGGCGGTCGAGCGGGTCCTGCGGGCGAGCGGCTTCGACGCCCTGCTCGTCGGGGTCGGCCAACCGAGCGACGGGGTCCGCCCGAGCTTCGAGCCGGAGACCCTGCGTGGTCGGGTGGACGCCGTCGTGGTGCTCACCGTGCCCCTCACCGGGCGCGAGCTCGACGGGCTCCGCGCACTCGAGATGCCGACGCTGTTCCTCGGCGCCGCGGTCGCCGGCGCGATGAGCGTGCGCATCGACGACGTCGCCGTCGGCCGCACCGCGACCCAGCACCTGATCGAGCTCGGCCACCGCAAGATCGCCCACCTGGGTGGCGATCCCACCGAACCCCTGCACTTCAGCGCCCCGTCGGACCGGCGGGCCGGCTGGATGTCGGCGATGCGCGCGGCCGGCCTCGCACCTGTCCCGGCGTACGACGTGCCGGGACTGTTCACGGCCGACGGCGGCCGCGCCGCGATGGACCAGCTGCTCGATCTCGCCGACCCGCCGACCGGGGTCTTCGCCGATTCCGACGAGATGGCCCTCGGGGCGCTGGCGGCCATCCGCGCGCGCGGCCTCCAGGTCCCCCAGGACGTCTCGGTGGTGGGGGTCGACGGTCACGAACTGGCCGGCATGGCCGGCCTGACCACCGTCGAGCAGCCGGTCGACGCGCAAGGCGCCCTCGCTGCCCGGATGGTGCTGATGGCCGTCGCCGGCGACGACGTGCACCGGCACGAACACGCGCTGATGCCGGTGCGCCTGGTCCGGCGCACCTCGACGTCGGCGCCCCGGAGTTGAGCATTACGGGGCCTTCGTTACCGAACCGTTGCGTTGTGACCGAGGCCACAGGGTTGCGCGTCCTGACCGCAAGCGCTTGCATGGGTCCCGCCTGGAGGCCGTAGCGGCGTCCACACCTGAGTCCGGGAGGACACCGCATGACAGCACGCCCGCATCGCTCCGGCCTCGCCGCCGCCGGCATTCTCGCCCTGGCCCTCACCGCGTCCGCCTGCGGCACCGGCGGCGGCACCGGTGGCACGGCGGCCAAGGGCAAGACCAACCCCAACGCCAGCAAGCCCGAGTGCGCCCCGTTCAAGGACTTCCAGGGCCACAGCGGCACCAACGTCAGCATCTACACCTCGATCCTCGACACCGAGGCCGACAACTACGTCGCCTCGTTCAAGCCGTTCGAGGACTGCACCGGCATCAAGATCGACTATCAGGGCTCGAGTGAGTTCGAGGCCCAGCTCAACGTGAAGGTGGCCGGCGGCAACGCCCCCGACATCGCCTTCTTCCCGCAGCCCGGCCTGCTCCAGCGGTTCGCCAAGTCGGGCAAGCTGAAGGTCGCCCCGAAGAGCGACGAGGCCAACGTCGACGCCAACTGGAGCCCGGCATGGAAGGGCTACGGCTCCTCCGACGGCAAGTTCTACGGCGCCCCGATGAGCGCCAACGTCAAGTCCTTCGTGTGGTACTCCCCCAAACAGTTCAAGGCCAAGGGCTACACCATCCCGGCCACCTTCGACGAGATGCTCAAGCTCTCCGACAAGATCGCCGCGACCGGCCAGAAGCCGTGGTGCGCAGGCGTTGAGTCCGGGGCGGCCACCGGCTGGACCGCCACGGACTGGATGGAGGACATGATGCTCCGCACGGCGGGGCCGGACGTCTACGACCAGTGGGTCAACCACAAGATCCCCTTCAACGACCCGCAGGTCGTGACGGCCGCTGACAAGGTGGCCGGGATCCTGAAGAACAACAAGTACATGAACGGCGGCTACGGTGACTACAAGACGATCACCACGACGTCGTTCCAGAACGGCGGCCTGCCCATCCTGAAGGGCAAGTGCAGCCTGCACCGGCAGGCGTCGTTCTACTCCAACCAGTGGCCCAAGGGCACCAAGGTCACGCCCGACGGTGACGTCTTCGCCTTCTACTTCCCGCCGATCGACCCGAGCAAAGGCAAGCCGGTGCTCGGCGGTGGCGAGTTCGTCGGTGCCTTCGCCGACCGGCCCGAGGTGCAGGCCGTGCAGACCTTCCTGTCGACCGACACCTACGCCAACACCCGGGTGAAGCCCGGCGGCTGGCTGTCGGCC
>JAYSQK010000345.1:0-2237 GCA_043721555.1 Frankiales bacterium | reverse complement strand
CCACTCACCCTGTGGCTGCTCGTAGGGGTGCTCGGCGGTCTCGCCTTCGTCCAGTCCCCGTCGTACTTCCCGCACTACGGTGCCTTTCTCGCACCGCCGATCGCGATGATCGGCAGCCGGTTCGCCGCCGGGACAAGTGCTCGTCGCTGGCTCGCCCGGGCCAATACCGCGGCCCTCGTCGGCCTCCTGGCCGCGTTCGGGATCGGCGCGGTCGCAGCGGATGTGCGATGGCGCGGCCAACCGGACCTGCATCGGGCAGGCGGCGTGGTGCCCGCCGGGAGTTGCGTCTACTACGACACGGTCAGCCGGGCGATCGCCGCCGACGTGTTCACGGCACCGAGCCGCCGCTGCCCAGCTTGGATCGACGGCCGGGGTGTCGCGCTCACCTGGAACACCAGCTGGCCGGCGGATCGCAGCTTCTACCCAGCGGGGTTCCTGGCCGACGAGCGATGGCAACGCGAGACGGTCGGCCAGTTGAAACAGGCGGACTGGTTGCTACTACGCCGGACACCCGACGAGCTGCCCGAGTGGGCCTCGACGACCCGCGGCTACGCCCGGCAGCACTTCACACCCGTTTGGATCGGGGGGAGCGGAAACACCCGGACCGAGCTCTGGCGACGCGTGTCCTAGCTCAGGAAGTCGAGCAGGGTCGCGGTGACGACCTCGGGCGCCTCCTCGATGACGAAGTGGCCGGCGCCGGGCACGGTGACCATCGTGCACGCCGGCCCGAGGTCACGGACGACGGACTCGCCGACCGAGACCGGCAGCACCGGATCGGCGGCCCCCCACAGGACCAGCATCCGCTCGGCGGCAACCCGTGGGCTACCCGGGGTCCGCGACCGGGTCACGGCCTGCCGCAGCTTCGGCCGGGCGGTGGCCCGGTAGTAGCCGAGCATGGCCTTCACCCGCGCCGGATCGGTGTACGCCGCGGCGTACTCCGCCCGGACCTCCGGCTCGAGCCTGGTGGGGGCCTTCCAGGCCACCTCGAGCATCGCGTCGACGACCCGGTGGCCGCCCAGGCGGAACAGCAGCTCAGGCACGAGCGGCAGGGCGAAGAAGGGGATGTGGGCGGCCCGCAGCAGCGGCACCTCGCGATACGGCGCGTTCGCGACGCAGAGCCGGCGCACCAACTCCGGGCGCCCGCCGGTCAGGCCGAGCGCCAGTGAGCCACCCCAGTCGTGCCCCACGACGTCGACCCGGCCACCCGGGACCTCGGCCTCGACGAGGGCCGCGAGCTGGCTGACGAGCGCCGGGACGTCGTACGGGCCGGTGTAGGTCGAACCGCCCAACCCTGGCAGGTCAGGGCACAGCACCCGACGGTCCACGGCCAGCCGTGGTGCGACATCGCGCCAGCAGGTGGAGGTCTCAGGCACACCGTGCAGCAGCAGGACCGGGACGCCGGGGCCGTCGCCGTAGGAACGCAGCAGGAAGTTGGTCTCGGCGACCGGCACGTTGCGGACCTGGCTCATGCGTAGAACACCCTCTCGACGACGAGCCGCGCCCGCCGGGTTGCCCGGCGGTAGTCGTCCAGGAAGTCGCCCTGGGCACCGGCAGGGTAGCCGAGGGCGCGGGCCACCCCAGCCAGCTCAGGGCCGCTCGACGGCAGCGCGGTCGCCGCCCGGCCGCGCGCCAGGAGCAGGGCGTTGCGGACCGCCGCGGTGAGCGTCCAGGTGTCGGCGAGGACGGCGGCATCGGCGGCGGCGAGCAGCCCGGCAGCGACCGCCGCCTGCAGCGCAGGCAATGTCGACGGCGTCCGTAGTCCCGGGACGGCGTGACCGTGCCGCAGCTGCAGCAGCTGGGCGGTCCACTCGACGTCGGCGAGCCCACCTTTGCCGAGCTTGAACGCGAGCGTCGGATCGGCTCCGCGGGGCAGCCGCTCGAGCTCGACCCGGGCCTTGATCCGACGGATCTCGGTGACCTGTTCGGCGGTGAGGCCGCCCGGCGGATAGCGCACCGGGTCGATGGCCGCCAGAAACTGGGCGGTGACGTCGGCGTCCCCGGCCAGTGGCGCGGCCCGCAGCAGCGCCTGCGCCTCCCAGATGTCCGACCAGCGGGCGTAATAGGCCGCGTACGACGTCAAGCTCCGGGTGAGCGGACCCTGCCGGCCCTCCGGCCGGAGATCGGCGTCGACGAGCAGCGGGGGGTCCGGCGCCGGCAGGGCCAACAGCCGGCGCAGTTCGTTGGCGACGTCGTGGGCGACCGCGGCGGCCTCGGACTCGGCGACACCGGGATCGGCC
>JAYSQK010000344.1:0-2629 GCA_043721555.1 Frankiales bacterium | reverse complement strand
AGCAGGACGGCCAGTGGACGCGGGGCAAGTCGCACGACACGTTCTGCCCGATCGGGCCGTGGGTCGAGACCGAGCTGGACCCCACCGACCTGGCCGTGCGGTGCGCCGTCGACGGGTCGGTGCGTCAGGACGGCCGCACCTCGCAGCTGCTGCACGATGTCCCGACGATCATCGAGTGGGTCACAGCCTTCATGACCCTGCTGCCGGGCGACGTCATCCTCACCGGCACACCCGCCGGCGTCGGTCCGCTCGTGCCAGGCAATGCCGTCACCGTCCACGTCGAGGGCATCGGCCCGCTCACCAACCCGGTCGCGGCCCGCGCATGACCGTGCGGCTGCGCGTGGCGCCATCGCCGACCGGCGACCCGCACGTCGGTACGGCGTACATGTCGCTGTTCAACCTGGCCTTCGTGCGCCAGCAGGGCGGGCAGTTCGTCCTGCGGGTCGAGGACACCGACCGGGCGAGGTTCCAGGCCGACAGCGAGCAGCAGGTCTACGACACGCTGCGCTGGCTCGGGCTGCAGTGGGACGAGGGGCCCGACGTGGGTGGTCCGTTCGGTCCGTATCGGCAGTCCGAGCGGCTCGAGACCTACCGGCCGCACGTCGAGCGGCTGCTCGCCGATGGGCATGCCTACCACTGCTGGTGCACACCGGCGCGGCTGCAGGAGATGCGCGAGGCGCAGCAGGCCGCCAAGCAGCCCACGGGCTACGACCGGCGCTGCCACGGCCTCAGTCGGGACGAGCGGGCGGCGCTGCCGGGTTTCGCGGACGTCCCGGTCGTGCGGATGCTCATCCCGGTCGACCCGCCCCTGCACTTCACCGACCTGATCCGCGGCGAGATCAACGCGCCCGTCCCGGACGACCAGGTGATCCTGAAGGCCGACGGGTTCCCGACCTACCACCTGGCCGTCGTCGTCGACGACCACCTGATGGGGATCACCCACGTCGTTCGGGGCGAGGAGTGGATCTCCTCCACCCCCAAGCACCTGCTGCTGTCGGACTGGCTCGGCTGGCAGCGGCCGGCGTACGCGCACATGCCGCTGCTCCGCAACGTCGACAAGAGCAAGATCAGCAAGCGGAAGAATCCGGCCGCACGGCTCACCTGGTTCATCGAGCAGGGCTATCTGCCCGAGGCGCTGCTGAACTTTCTCGGCCTGCTCGGCTACTCCCTGCCGGGCGGCGAGGAGATCTTCAGCTTCGCCCAGATGAGCGCGAGCTTCGACTGGTCTCGGGTCAACACGGTCGGCCCGGTCTTCGACCTCGACAAGCTCGGCTGGCTCAACGGGCACTATCTGCGCGAGCTCACCGAGGACGATCTCGTACGCCGCCTCGTCCCCCACCTGCAGTGCGCCGGGCTCGTCTCGGCCGATCCGACCGCTGCTGAGTTGGCCACCCTGGCCGGCGCTGCGCCGCTGATCCAGACCCGGATCGCGGTGCTGTCCGAAGCGGCCGGGCTGCTGCGTTTCCTGCTCGTCGACGAGCCGGACTTCGCCGTCGAGCCGGCCGCCGCCGAGAAGTCGCTCGGCGAGGGGAGTGCTGCGGTGCTGGCAGCGACGGCTGACGCCCTGGAGCCGATCGAGCCCTGGACCACCGAGACCGTCCAGGCGGCCATGGATGCGGCGCTGCTCGACGGCCTCGGACTCAAGCGTGGCAAGGCCTACGCACCGGTCCGGGCCGCCGTCTGCGGGTCCACCATCGCGCCGCCGCTGCCCGAATCGATGGCGCTGCTCGGCAAGCAGCGGGTGCTCCGCCGGCTGCGCGCCGGGCGCTGAGCGGCCGTCCCGACGTCCGCTAGACTCTGGGCCGTTATGCCGTGGGGTATGGGGTAATTGGCAGCCCAACTGATTCTGGTTCAGTTAGTCTTGGTTCGAGTCCAGGTACCCCAGCAAGGTCGGGCAGCCAGCCCGGACGGTTCGTGGAAGACCTAGGGCCCCGTCGTCTAGCGGCCTAGGACGCCGCCCTCTCACGGCGGTAGCGTGGGTTCGAATCCCATCGGGGCTACGGCGTACTGGATGAGAGCCCGCTGTCCTATGGACGGCGGGCTCTCATCAGGTCGGGCCCGGGGTGTTCGTCTCCGGGTCGAGGTCGCCGTAGCGCAGCAGCACATGTCGTGCGTACGCCACCTTGTCCGCAACGCGTTGCCCTTTGGGCTGGGCCGTCGACCACAGCTCCAGGTTGGCCAACCGGTTGTCGAGCCGATCGCCGTTGCGGTGGTGCACCACCTCGTCGTTCGACAACGGCCGGCCAAGCGCCTCGGCCAGCACGAGCCGATGCTCGAACTCCTTGGTGCGCCCCGCGGGAACGAGGTGTCGGCCGGCCGGCGGAACCTGGACATACCAGTAGCCATGGCTGATCGACCCGTCGCCGGTGGACCTCCGGATCGGGCCGCCCGCCTCGGGGTCGCCGTACAGCTGCCAGCGCTTGTAGTGACTGCGGCAGTAGCTCGCCGAGTGCGCGCCGCGGTGGCAGCCCGACACCTCGCACTGGTCGGTCCTCGACCTGGTCAAGGGCACGTCGGCGCGGACGTCACCGCGGCGACTCACCCTCAGGTAGTGGCCGTGGCACCAGCCGCGGGTCACCGCGGCGCGACCGCAGTCCTCGACCGCGCAGGTCGCGGCCGCCCGGTCCGG
>JAYSQK010000343.1:0-3428 GCA_043721555.1 Frankiales bacterium | reverse complement strand
GGCGTACGTCGCGAAGCCGAGCACCACCGCAGTCAGCAGCGAACCGGGCAGGTCCACCCGCCGGCCGCGCTGGCGGCCGCCGCCCGGGCAGGTCAGCGCCACCGCTGCGATGACCGCAGCCAGCGGGAGGTTGACCCAGAAGACCGCCCGCCAGCTGTACGCCGCGACGAGCAACCCACCTGCGACCGGTCCCGCGACCAGGGCGAGGCCCCCGCTGGCCGCCCAGACGCCGACCGCCCGGGCGCGGCGGCCCGGCTCGTCGTACGCCGCCGCGAGCAGGGCCAGGCTGCCGGGCAGGACAAGTGCGGCGCCGGCCCCCTGCACCACCCGCCAGACGATGAGCGCACGCACCGAGCCGGCCAGCGCGCACCCGGCCGACGCCCCGGCGAAGACAGCCAGGCCGGTCAGGAACACCCGCCGCCGGCCGAGGACGTCAGCCAGGGCGCCCCCGGTGAGCAGCAGGGCCGCGAGGGCAACCGTGTAGCCGGTCACCACGCCCTGCAGGCCGGTCACCCCGGCGCCGAGGTCGGTCTGCACATCGCGCAGGGCAACCGCGACCACGGTGTTGTCGAGGGTGGCGGTGAACGCGGCGAGCGAGGTCGCGGCGAGGACCAGGGGGGCGCGTCGCACCGGCCGACCCTATGCAGCGCGCCGAGGTGCAGCGCTGCCTAGGCTGAGCCGGTGCCTGCTCCCGTCGTCGCCGTCGTCGGCGCGGGGATCGCCGGCCTCGCCGCGGCGCTCGAGTTGACCCGCGCCGGCGCCCGGGTGGTCGTGCTGGAGGCCTCGGACCGGGTCGGCGGCAAGGTGCGCGCGAGCGACGTCGGTGGGCTGCACGTCGACGAGGGCGCCGACTCGATGTTGCGCCGGGTGCCGTGGGGCACCGACCTGGCCGCCGCGGCCGGCCTGCCGCTCGTCTCCCCGACCGCCGGCGGGGCGTCGATCTGGACCCGCGGCCGGCTGCGGCCACTGCCGACCGGCACGGTCATGGGCGTGCCAGCGGATCTGGCCAGCCTGGCCCGCAGCGAGGTGCTCTCGACCGGTGGTCTCGCCCGGGTCCCGCTCGATCTTGCCTTGCCGGGAACCCCGCAGCAGCAGGACATCTCGGTCGGTGAGCTGGTCGGCCGCCGGCTTGGTCGGGAGGTCGTCGAGCGGCTCGTCGACCCGCTGCTCGGCGGGGTCTACGCCGGCCACGCCGATCTGCTGTCGTTGCAGGCCACCGTGCCGGCGCTGGCGGCGACGGCCGCACGGCACCGCAGTATGATCGTTGCCGCTCGGGCGGCCAGGGGTTTGCCGAGACCTGGGCCGGTCTTTGCCGGCGTACCAGGCGGTCTCGGTGTGCTGCCGGTCGCCCTGGCCACGCAGCTCGACGTCCGGCTGGGCAGCGCCGTCCGGGCGATCGAGCGGACCCTGACCGGGTGGCGCCTGGTGACCGGCTCGGCCGCGGCCCCGTCGTACGTCGTGGCGGACGCCATCGTGCTGGCCGTTCCCGCGGCGCCCGCGGCCCGGCTGCTGCGCGGCCACGCGCCGGTCGAGGAGCTCGGCGGCGTCGACTACGCGAGCGTTGCGATCGTCACCCTCGTGCTCGACGGCCCGTCGCCGGGCGTCGGCAGCGGCTATCTCGTGCCGGCGGTCGAGGGCCGCACGACCAAGGCGGTGACGTTCACCAGCCGCAAGTGGGGGCGTCCCGGGCCGGCCGTCGTGCGGGCCAGCGTCGGCCGCTTCGGCGAGAACCGCGACCTGCAACGCGATGACGCCGACCTCGTCGCCGCCGTGCTCGGCGAGCTGATCCTTGCGGTCGGCCCGCTGCCTCGGCTGCTCGACAGCCGGGTCACCCGCTGGGGCGGCGGCCTGCCGCAGTACGCCGTCGGCCACCTCGACGTCGTGGCGCGCCTGCGGGCGGCGCTCCCCGCCCGCCTGGCGGTCGCCGGTGCCGCGTACGACGGGGTCGGGGTGCCCGCGGTCGCCAAAAGCGGGCGGGATGGCGCGCGGGCCGTGCTGGCAGGGTTCACACTGGACGCATGACCGATCAGGACCGCCCCGAGGCGCCGAAGGCCCGCGAGCTCAACGACCAGTTCCTCTACTGCATGTACGCCGTGTTCGAGGCGGCCACGCCGCTGCCCGAGGACCGGACGGCAATCGCCGAACAGGCGCAGGCCTTCCTCGACGCAGCGCTCGAGAAGGACGTCTACACCCGCGGGGTCTACGACATCGCCGGCTTCAAGGCCGATGCCGACGTGATGATCTGGTGGACCTGCCCCGACATCGACGTGCTGCAGGAGACCTACACGCGCTTTCGGCAGAGCGCCCTGGGCGGCCACCTGCTGCCGGTCTGGTCGAGCGTCGGTCTGCACCGGCCGGCGGAGTTCAACCGCAACCACATCCCGGCGTACGTCCGGCGCGAGGACCCGAAGAAATACACCTGCGTCTACCCGTTCAACCGCTCGCTGGAGTGGTATCTGCTGCCCGACTACGAGCGAAAAGGCATGCTGTCCGAGCACGGGATCATGGGCCGGGAGTTCGAGGACGTGCGCGCCAACACGGTGGCGGCGTTCGGCCTCGGCGACTACGAGTGGCTGCTGGCCTTCGAGGCCGACGAGCTGCACCGCATCGTGGACTGTCTGCGGGCCTTGCGGACGTCCCGAGCCCGATTGCACACCAAGCTCGAGACGCCCTTCTACACCGGCATTCGCAAGCCGATCGCCGAGGTCGTCGCGGCGCTTCCCTAGCTGGTTGGGGCCAGCTTGAGCGACACGCTGTTCATGCAGTAGCGGTCGCCGGTAGGGGTCTGCGGTGCGTCGTCGAAGACGTGCCCGAGGTGGCTGCCACAGCTCGCGCAGAGCACCTCGACCCGCTTGGTCCCCATCGACAGATCCTCGCGCAGGATGACATTGTCGGTCTCGCTCGGGGCGTAGAAACTCGGCCAGCCGCAGTGTGAGTCGAATTTGGTGTCGGAGCGGAACAGCTCGGCGTCGCAGGCCCGGCACGAATAGACGCCCTCGGTCTTGGTGTCGTTGTATTCGCCGGTCCAGGGCCGCTCGGTGCCGGCCTGCCGCAGCACGGCGTACTCCTCGGGGGTCAACTCGGCCCGCCACTGCTCATCGGTCTTCTGCACGGGGTAGGTGGTCATGTGAGTCTCAGCGTGCAATCACGGCCAGGTGTTCCAGCCACAGCTGACGAGCCGGTGACGCCGTCTGACAAGCCTGGGCCGGTACGCCGAGCAACGCGCCGGCCAGCGCCGGACCGCGCTCCCCGGCCCGCAGGGACAGCCGCTCGGTCCGGGCGCGGCCACCTTCCGGTCGCACCGTCACAAGTAGGCCGTCCGGGACCCGTCCGGGCGGTAGGTCGCACCGCGTGCGGCGCGCGAGTTGCAACGAGATCGCCTCGCCCGGCACCACAGTGGGCCGGTCGACGATGGTGACCTGCCAGGT
>JAYSQK010000342.1:0-1759 GCA_043721555.1 Frankiales bacterium | reverse complement strand
CTGTACTCCGTTACCTTCAACAACGACCGCGATCTTGACCTCGCGACCCTAGAAGCCTACGCACGGTTCCGTGCCGACGCCCGCGCCGTCGGTCTGCGTCATATCCTCGAGGTCTTCAACCCGAACGCGCCGATCGGGTTGTCCGGGCAGGACGTGGGCGCCTTTGTCAACGACAGCATCGTTCGGACCCTGGCGGGCCTGACGAGCTCCGAGCGGCCACTGTTTCTCAAGGTGGCGTTCAACGGGCCGTACGCACTGGAGGAGCTCGTCAACCATGACCGCGGTCTCGTGGTCGGTGTCCTGGGTGGGTCTGCGGGGACGACGCGAGACACCTTCGAGCTGCTGCACCAGGCGGAGCGCCACGGTGCCCGAGTTGCCCTGTTCGGGCGCAAGATCCAGCAGGCGCAGTCGCAGAGCGACCTGGTGCGTCTCATGCGCTCGGTGCTGCGCCGGGACCTGAGCCCCGAGCAGGCGGTGCAGGAGTACCACCAATCGCTGCACGGCCAGGGACTCCTCGCGCAACGCAGCCTGGCTGACGACCTTGCCATCACCGAGCCCGTGCTCAAGCAGGGCTGAGGTGGCCGCCACCCGGTCAGGCGTGCTGTGCGTCGGTTCGGTCATCGTGGACCTGGCCAAGGTCATCGACCACTACCCCGATCAGGAGGGGCTCACGCTCATCAGGGACGTCTCGGTGAGCACCGGCGGGCCGGCCCTGAACCTGGCGGTGGACCTCCGCCGGCTCGGCGCGCCGTTCCCACTCGAGCTGGTCGGTGTCGTGGGGGACGACGAGCACGGCCGGTTGGTGCGTGACGCCTGCGCGGCACTCGGCATCGACGCGAGCGCCCTGCGGACGGTGCCGGACGTGGCCACCTCGTTCACCGACGCGATGGTTGTCCGCAACGGTGGTACGCGCACGTTCTTCCTCCACCCTGGGGCCAACTCTCTGCTCGCAGCCGAAGACGTCGACGTGACTGGCTCTAGTGCGAAGATCCTGCACGCTGGCGCACCCGGGTTGCACCCGCGCATGGATGCACCGGGCCAAGGGGGTGGGAACCACTGGGCATCCCTGCTGCAGGCAGCGCAGTCGGTGGGCATGCGCACCACCATGGAACTGGTCTCCCTGCCTGCCGAACAGATCCGCGCGGTAGCGCTGCCCTGCCTGCCCCACCTGGACTACCTGGTGATCAACGAGATCGAGGCGGCTGCCTTAACGGGTGCGCAGATTCGGCCAGCGGAAGTGGACGGGCACCCCGACTGGTCCGCGCTCGAGTCCATCGCGACCCGCCTGGTGGAGCTCGGCGTCTCGCGGCTGGCCGTAGTGCACTTCCCGGCAGGGTGCGTGGCTGCCGCCCCCGGGGGACTGCGCTGGCGAAAGGGGTCGGTGCGTCTGCCGCGTTCGGCGGTGCGCAACGCGACCGGAGCCGGCGACGCCTTCGCCTCGGGAGTGGTCTACGGGCTGCACGAGGAGCTGCCGGTGGCGCAGTGCCTGCGGCTCGGGGTCTGCGTAGCCGCCGCGAGCCTGGAGGGCGCAGGGACATCGGATGGTGTGCTGCCGGTGGCGCAGTGCTTGGCCCTGGGTGACCGTCACGGCTTCCGGTCGACGTCCGGGCCCATCCTGGGTGTCGTATGACGGGTACTTGAACCCATATCCGGACGAACGGTAAGGAGACGGACATGACAGCCCCCGGGCGTATCCGCGACGACGCGTCGCGCGCCGACTGGGCTACCGGCGAGGGGCGCAGGCTCATCGCCTTCGCCC
>JAYSQK010000341.1:0-1533 GCA_043721555.1 Frankiales bacterium | reverse complement strand
CAACCACACCCAGGGCGCGTTGCTCTGGCTGCTGTTCCTCGGATTCCTCGCGGTCGGTCCCGCCCTCGCCGCCCTGCTCTTGAAGACTCGCTCCGCCGTTGTGGCCGTTGCTGTCGTGCCGATCCTGCTCGCGACGCTCTGCCTCGGCGCGGCCCTTGTGGCGGCGCTGCCTAGCTGATCACTGCGGCGGCCGGAAGGGCTTGTCGTTAGCAAAGGTAATGAGTTATGCTAACGACATGCTTCCGCTTCCGCTTCTGCACTCGGGCAAGGTCCGGGACCTGTACGCCGTCGGCGACGACCAGCTGCTGCTGGTCGCCAGTGACCGGCTCTCGGCGTACGACGTGATCTTGCCGTCGGTGGTCCCGGACAAGGGCGCGGTCCTGACGGGCCTGTCGCTGTGGTGGTTCGAGCAGCTCGCCGACCTCGTGCCCAACCATCTGGTGACCGCGCAGGTCAGCGAGATGCCGGCCGTGCTGCGGCCGTTCGCCGACCAGCTTCGTGGCCGGTCGATGCTGTGCCGCCGGCTGGCGATGGTGCCGGTCGAGTGCGTGGCCCGCGGCTATCTCACCGGATCGGGGCTGTCGGACTACACCGCGACCGGCGCCGTCTGCGGGGTGCCGCTGCCGGCCGGGTTGGTCGACGGCTCAGAGCTGCCGGAGCCGATCTTCACGCCCGCCACCAAGGCCGCCGTCGGCGAGCACGACGAGAACGTCAGCTACGCCGCGGTTGAGGCCGCCGTCGGCGCGCAGGTGGCCGCGGCCCTGCGCTCGCTCACCCTCGCCATCTACCGCCGCGGGGCTGCGGTGGCCCGGGAGCGGGGCATCCTGGTGGCCGACACCAAGCTCGAGTTCGGCCGCTTGGCAGGCGATCTCGTGCTCGGCGACGAGGTCCTCACACCCGACTCGTCGCGGTTGTGGCCGGCGGAGTCCTGGCAGCCGGGGCGCGCCCAGCCGTCGTACGACAAGCAGTACGTCCGCGACTGGCTGCTCACCACCGGCTGGGACAAGACGGCCCCCGGGCCGGAGCTGCCCGGCTCGGTGGTCGCGCAGACCCGCGACCGCTACGTCGAGGCCTACGAGCGGCTGACCGGCTCGTCGTTCGACAGCTACCTCCGCAGCACCTGACCCCCCCAAAATCCGCGCCGATCATGGAGTTTGTGCTGCCCCCGTGAGCGTGGCGCGACCGCACAATGTCCATGATCGGCGCAGGAGGGGGGGCCGGTAGGCTGACACGCGTGGCCGTGCACCGGATCGTCGTCGACGTCATGCTCAAGCCGGAGATCCTTGATCCGCAGGGGCAGGCCGTCGCGAATGCCCTGCCGACCCTGGGATTCGCGCCGCCGGTGGGGCTGCGGATCGGCCGGCACGTCGAGCTCGAACTCGAGGCGCCGGACCCGCAGGACGCACTCGCCCAGGCCGACCGGATGGCCGGCACGCTGCTGTCCAACCCGGTGATCGAGGACGTCAGCGTCAGGCTCGCCTGACGGGGTAGCCCAACCAGGGTGGAGATCAAGCTGACCCTGGCCCTGCCCCG
>JAYSQK010000340.1:0-2513 GCA_043721555.1 Frankiales bacterium | reverse complement strand
CGGGCCGGGTGGCCCCACATCGAGACCGCACTGCGCGTCAGCAACTCGACCGGGCCCGGCACATGATCACCGGACCACGGCGGCGCCGGCTCGAGGTCGCGGCCCTGCGGCGTGAGGTCGAGCAGCGCCGCGAGGACGTCGTTGCCGCCGACCCCGTCGATCGCAGCGTGATGGACCTTGCTGTAGATCGCGACCCGGCCGCCAAACAGCCCGGAGATCAGGTAGAGCTCCCAGAGCGGGCGGCTGCGGTCAAGCGGCCGGGCGTGCAGCCGGGCGGCCTGCTCGGCGAGCTGCTTGTCGTCTCCCGGTGCTGGCAAGGCGATCTCGCGGACATGGAACTCGATGTCGAAATCGGGGTCTTCGATCCAGTACGGCTGGTCGAACCCGAACGGCACCTTCGCCAGCCGCCGGCGGAAGACCGGCACCAGATGCAGACGCGACTCGAGCAGCCGGGTCAACGTTTCCAACGTCACCGGTGCCGGCGCGTTGGCAGCATCGAGGATGCAGACACTGCCGACGTGGCCGTAGACCCCGGGGGTCTCGAGGGCCAGGAAGGACGCGTCCAGGCCGGTCAGCTGCTGCACCGCGCTCGCCCGCCTCAGTCAGCCGAGCTTGGTCATGATGAGGTCGACGAACGCCCCGATGGTCTTCAGGTCGGTCAGCTCGTCCTCGGGCAGCTCGATCCCGAACGCGTCCTCGAGATCCATCGTGTACTCCACCAGCGACAGCGAGTCGACCTTGAGGTCGTCGACGAACGACTTGTCCTCCTGCACGGCGTCCGGCTCGACCTCGAGCATCTCGACCGCCTTGTCCCGCATCACGTCAAGGACCTCGGAGCGCTCCATGCCGCCGAACCATAGCCAGTGGGTCTCTAGTGGCCCATCCCGAGGCCGCCGTCCACCGGCAGCACGGCGCCAGTGACGTACGACGAGGCATCGCCGGCCAGGAAGGCGACGACCCCGGCGATCTCCTCGGCGGTGGCGGTCCGGCCGAGCGGGATCGTTTTGAGGATCTCGGCCCGCCGCGCCTCGGACAGCTCCGCGGTCATGTCGGTGTCGACGAAGCCCGGCGAGACGACGTTGCTGGTGATGCTGCGACTGCCGAGCTCGCGGGCGAGGGACCGCGAGAACCCCACCAGACCGGCCTTGCTGGCGGCGTAGTTGGCCTGGCCGGCCGCCCCGGACAGGCCCACCACCGACGACACGAAGATGAGCCGCCCCCACCGCGCCTTGAGCATCGATCGCGACGCGCGCTTGGCGACCCGGAACGCCCCGGTGAGGTTGGCGTCGAGCACCCGGGCGAAGGAGTCCTCGCTCATCCGCAGCAGCAGCTGGTCGTCGGTGATCCCGGCGTTGGAGACCAGCACCTCGACCGGTCCCTGGGCGGCCTCCACCTCGGCAAAGGCCGCGTCGACCGAGGCCAGGTCGGTGACGTCGCACCGCACCCCGAGCAGCCTCTCGGGAGCGCCGCTCCCCCGATGCGTCACCGCGACCCGGTGGCCGGCCTCGGCGAGGCAGCGGGCGGTCGCCAGCCCGATCCCACGATTGCCACCTGTCACCAGCACCGAACGACTCATGCCGAGCATCGTGCCGCACCTCGTAGGCTCGTCGCCGTGACGGCCCCGGACGATCTGCACGAGCGGCTCCTCGCCCTGTCCGCCGACCGGCTGGACGTCGGCGCAGGGGCACTCGCCCCCGACGCGTTGCTCGGCGACGATCTCGGCGTCGACAGCCTCGCCGCGATCGAGTGGGGCATGAGCATCGAGGACGAGTTCGGCGTGTCGCTGCCGGCGGACGCGTGGGGCTACGTCCGTACCTACGGCATGGTCGAGGAGCTCGTCCGCCGCACCCTGCGCACGACCGCGGCCGGCCGGTGAAGGCTCGCCCGGCGCCCCGCCGCGTCGTCGTCACCGGCATCGGTGTGGTGTCCCCGGCCGGCACCGGCCTCGACGCCTTCTGGAAGGGCCTGCAGACCGAGCCGGCGCTGCGCCGCGAGCGCACCGTCGAGGACTTCGACGCCTCGGTGTGGCTCAGCAACAAAGAGCAGCGCCACCACGACCGCTTCACCCACTTCGCGGTGGGCGCCGCGATGATGGCGGTCGACCACGCAGGTGGCCTGCCGCCGGTCGACGCCGACCGGGCGGGCGTCAGCCTCGGCACGGGCATCGGCGGCGTCGGCACCCTGGAGACGCAGGTCGGTGTGCTGACGGTGCGCGGCCCGGGCCGGGTCTCGCCGTTCACCATCCCGATGGTCATGCCCAACGCGGGCGCCGCTGCGGTCTCGCTCCGGTTGGGCTGGCGCGGGCCCTGCGAGACGCTGACGACCGCCTGCGCGGCGGGCACCCACTCGATCGGGGCGGGCGCGCGGCTGATCGCGGACGGCCGTTGCGACGTGGTCCTCGCGGGCGGCGCGGAGTCGTCCATGACGCCGACGACCGTCGCGGCGTTCAGCAAGATGACGGCGCTGTCGGAGTCCGGGCTGTCCCGGCCGTTCGACGTCGGCCGGGACGGCTT
>JAYSQK010000339.1:0-2581 GCA_043721555.1 Frankiales bacterium | reverse complement strand
GCGGTGAGGTCGCCGGCGCTCGGGTCGACCGCGCCGGCGTCGGTGGCCATCGCGCGCAGCTCGGCGATCCGCACGACGAGTCCCTCGAGCCCCAGCGCGCTCGACTGCATCCGGGCGTCGAGCTCGGCCCTGGTCGCGCGCAGCCGGTCCCGGGCGGCGACCCGGTCTGCGACGGCGTCGGCCGAGCGCTGGGCGGAGGTGTCGGTCGGGCTGGCGCCGGCCTGCAAACGCAGCTCGGCGGCCTGTTCGTCGAGCCCGACCGCCTCGGCCCGGCCCAGCGCCTGGGCGACGGCGACCGACTGCGCGCCGAGCCGGCGCAGCGCCGTGAGCACCCCCTCGGCCTGCTCAGCGGTGTGCTCGGCGGCCATCCCGGTGGCGCCCGGGGAGGGGCCGTCGGACTGTTCCCGCAGCGCGGTCACGGCGGCTTCGGCCCGCTCGAGCCAGCGCGCGGCGTTCGTGCCCTGGCCCGGCCGGGGCAGCCGCCCCGGCGGGGCCGGTGTCTCGTCGGGACCGCCGAGCAGCACCCCGGCCGCGACCTTGACGCCGTAGACGACGGCGCCGACCCCGAGCCCGGCGGCGATGCCGATCGGGCCGGTGACGATCGCCCAGGTCGCGCCGCCGAGCACCGCCCCGAGGAAGCTGCCCCACGGATCGGCCAGCTCGTCGCGGACCTTGCCCACGTCAGAAGTTCGACAGCACGGCGGTGAAGACCTTGTCGATCGAGGCCGGATCGGAGGCGTCGTACGCCGCGGCTCGGGCGGCGTCGGCGATGCCGCGCAGGCTCACCAGGTCGGCGTCCGCGCCGTACCCGATCGGGAAGACCCGCACGGCGTGGGCGGTGTCCTCGGGGGAGAGCTCACGCTCCAGGCCCGGCAGGTCGGTGTCCTGCGGGTATTCGTTGCGGCCGTCGGTCAGCAGCACGACGGCGTTGATCTTGCTGGTGTCGGCGCTGGCCGACAGCAGCCGGAAGGCGGCCCGCGTCGTGGCGTAGAGCGCCGTGCCGCCTTGCGGCACCAAGCCGCTGATCTGCCGGCGCAACGCCGCCTTACCGGTGCTGATCGGGCTGAACGGCACCAATTGCTGGTACGGCGTCGCCGCGCCCTGCTGCGGGGTCGAGAACGACCACAGGGCGACGTCGTCGCGTGGGCTGAACTGGTCGAGGGCTTTGAGGGCGGCTCGCTTGGCGAGCTCGAGTTTGGTGTCGCTGCCGGCGCTCTGACTCATCGAGCCGGAGGTGTCGATGACGAGCAGCACCCGGGCGGCTTTGCGCTGCTGCGCCCAGAGCGCCTGCACCTGGGCCAGCACGGGGGGAGCGGGTGGGCTGAGCAACGTCTTGGGCTCGGTCGGCAGCAGGCCGTCCGCCTGGATGATTCTTGCGCCGGGCTTGCCGTCAAAGCCGCGGAAGGCCGCGTCGGCGAACCGCTGCTGCGGCCCGGCGCCCCGCAGGTAGCCCAGGAAATCCTTGGCGACGGCCCGCTGCGCGTCATCGACCCAGGGCGCGTCCAGTACGGCGTACGGGCTGTCGGAGGCCAAGGTGCCCTCCTTGGGATAGATGGCGACCAGCGGGATCCGCGGCTTGCGGTGTTTGCCGAGGGTCACCGGGTCACCGGTCGGGTTGCCCTGGTTGTAGTCCCAGACCGACTTCTCCTCGACCGCGACGGCGCTGATGTAGCCAAGGCCACGGCCCTGGTCGTCGGCTTTTTGCAGGTTGGCCAGGAAGGTCAGCGTCGTGTCGCCGTAGTGCACGACGCTGGCCTCGACGGCCTTGGCGTAGGCCTGCACCTTGGGATCGGCGAGGTCCTTTGCGGTCAGGTCGCTGGAGGTGCCGGTCGCGGCGACGTACGCGCCGATCGTGGCGTGCAGACCGCTGGTGGAGAAGTTGGGGTTGGTCTTGCCGAGGGTGAACGCGCCGTAGGGCTGACCGAGGCTGCCCCAGCCGCGCGGGTCACGGGCGAGTTTGAGCACGTCGCCCCAGCCCAGCGGTTTGCCTGGCCAGCCCAGCGCCACCGCCATCGGCTTGGGCATCGCGATCACCAGCGGGGTGGTTGCGATGCTCGGCGGCTTGGCCGGCCCGATCAGGTCGGGCTTGTCGGTGACCGTGGTCTTCTGTCGGAGCAGCGAGGTCCACGACGTCGCGGCCGGCGACCAGACATCGGGGCGCGGGCCGTCGACGGTCGCGTCCCAGCCGCGGGCCAACGCGTCGGCGGCCCCGCCGCTGGCCTTGCTGACGACCTCGACGGCGGCGCACCGGCCGTCGACCTTGCGGCCCCCTTTGGCGTAGTCGGCGGCGAGTTGCCCGAGCAGCGCGGCCTTCTCGCTGCTGGCGGTCAGATGCACGACGGTGCAGTCCTTGCCGACCTGGGGCTTCCCCGGCGCGGCGCCCGTGCCCGCATTACCACCGCTGACCGACTTGATCACGACCACCAGGCCGATGCCGAGCGCGCCGGCGATGACCAGCGGTACGACGCGGCGTACGGCCATGTACGGGGCTCCTCGATCTGCTGGGGTGTGCCTGCGCATCCTCCCTCACCCCGGGCCGCGGAGGCGGCGTGTCCGGGATGTCCCTTGACCGGGCCCGGGC
>JAYSQK010000338.1:0-2331 GCA_043721555.1 Frankiales bacterium | reverse complement strand
CCGAGCCCACCGGCAGCGAGCAGGCTCGCCATCAACGCGATGCCGACCGGGTCGTTCGCCCCGGACTCGCCCTCCAGGACCGTGCCGCTGCGGCCGCTCACCTCGCGCTGACCGAGCACCGAGAACACGACCGCCGGATCGGTCGGGGCGACGGCCGTGCCGAGCAGCACCGCGATGTACCAACCGAAGCCGAAGGCGAGGTGGGCGAGCACGGCCACCGCAGCCGTCGTCAGGAAGGTGCCGAGGACACCGACCGAGGCGATCGGGCCGGCCGCGGACCGGAACCGCGCCCAGCCGATGTGCAGCCCACCGTCGAACAGGATGCAGAGCAGCGCAACGGTCACGATCCGCTCGACGGTGCGCTCGGGCGGCGCGTGCAGCTCGGGGACGACCCGGACGGCGATCGCTGCGGCGGCGAGGAACAGCGCTGGGGTCGGCACCTTGAGGCGCTCGGTCAACCGGTTGGAGAGCACCGCCAGCAGGCCGGCGACCGAGGTCAGCAGCACCAGCAACGCGAACGGGGCGGTGTCGCTCACCAGCTGGCTCCCGGTCTCGACGTACGAAGGGACGCGTCGACCGGACCCTGGGCGCGGCCTATTTCAGCAGCTGGCGGGCCATCACCATGCGCTGGATCTGGTTGGTGCCCTCGTAGATCTGGGTGATCTTCGCGTCGCGCATCATCCGCTCGACCGGGAAGTCCCTGGTGTAGCCGTAGCCACCGAACAGCTGCACCGCGTCGGTGGTGACCGACATCGCCGTGTCGGAGGCGAAGCACTTGGCGGCCGAGGAGGCGAAGGTCATGTCCGGCGCGCCGCGCTCGGCCTTCGCCGCGGCGACGTAGACCAGGTGCCGGGATGCCTCCACCTTCATCGCCATGTCGGCGAGCATGAACTGCACGCCCTGGAACTCCGCGACCGCCTTGCCGAACTGCCGGCGCTCCTTGACGTAGGCGATGGCGGCGTCCAGGGCCCCTTGCGCGATGCCGACGGCCTGCGCGCCGATGCCGAGGCGGGTGTGGTCGAGGGTCTTGAGCGCCGTCTTGAAGCCGGTTCCCTCCTCGCCGATGATGCGGCTGGCCGGGATCCGGCAGTCCTCGAAGTAGATCTCGCAGGTCGGCGAACCCTTGATGCCGAGCTTGCGCTCCTTGGTGCCGACCGAGAAGCCGGGGTCGTCGGCGGCGACGACGAAGGCCGAGATGCCGTTGGCGCCCTTCGTCGGGTCGGTGACAGCCATCACGGTGTAGTGCGTGTTGACGCCGGCGCCGGTGATCCAGCACTTGGTCCCGTTGAGCACGTAGCTGTCACCGTCGCGGACCGCCCGGGTCTTCATGGCGGCGGCGTCGGAGCCGGCCTCGCGCTCGGACAAGGCGTAGGAGAAGGTCTTGTCGCCGGTGGCAACACCCGGCAGGAACTCCCGCTTGAGCTCCTCGCTGCCGGACAGGATCAGGCCGGTCGTCCCGAGCTTGTTGCCCATCGGGATCAGGCTCGACGAGGCGCAGACGCGGGCCACCTCCTCGACGACGATGCTGTGGGCGATCTTGTCCGCGCCGTCCCCGCCGTACGCCTCGGGGACGTGGATCGCCATGAACCCGGCCTTCTTGATGGCCTCGTGGACATCCCACGGGTATTCCGCGGTCTCGTCGATCTCGGCCGCGCGGGGGGCGATCTTGTCCTCGGCCAGCTGCCGCACGGCCTTGCGGAGCAGCTCGTGCTCTTCGGTGAGGGAGTACAGGGCGAACGAGGTGTCCATCAGCCGATCGTACGCGCGAGCGCCGCTACGCTCCCCGGCCATGAGCACCCGCCCCCGCCTCACCGTCATCGGCACCGGCTACCTCGGCGCGACCCATGCGGTTTGCATGGCCGAGCTCGGCTTCGAGGTGCTCGGGCTCGACGTCGACGAGCAGAAGATTCGGGCGTTACAAGGCGGCGACGTACCGTTCTTCGAGCCCGGTCTGCCGGAGTTGCTGCGCAAGAATCTCGAGACCGGCCGACTGCACTTCACCACCTCGTTCGAGGAGGTCGGGGCGTTCGGTGACGTCCATTTCGTCTGCGTCGGCACCCCGCAGAAGAAGGGCGAGATGGCTGCCGATATGACCTATGTCGACGCGGCGTTCACCGCCCTGCTGCCGCATGTGCGCGACGGCGCGTTGCTCGTCGGCAAATCCACAGTTCCTGCGGGTACGGCGGAGCGGCTCGCCCTGCTGGTCGCGGCCAGCGGTAAGGACGTC
The DNA here is from genome assembly GCA_043721555.1 of Frankiales bacterium. Lineage (GTDB taxonomy): Bacteria > Actinomycetota > Actinomycetes > Mycobacteriales > SCTD01 > JAYSQK01. The sequence goes on along the minus strand of JAYSQK010000338.1, from coordinate 104 downwards.
GAGCTGGCCTGGAACCCCGAATTCCTGCGCGAGGGTTTCGCCGTCGAGGACACCCTCACGCCGGACCGGCTCGTGTTCGGTGTCCGCAGCGCCGCGGCCGAGGC
>JAYSQK010000337.1:0-4746 GCA_043721555.1 Frankiales bacterium | reverse complement strand
AGATCGGTGAGCCGCAGGCAGCCAACCTGCTCAAGACGGGCAGTGTGCCCGCCGCCTTCGTGACAAACCCCCCGGCGGACGGGTTCGGGAAGCCCACGGTGATGGCTCCCGTGTCCCTCACCGGCTTCGCCGTGTCCTATGCAATCGACGACGCGAACCAGGACCGCTACACGTCCCTGCGCCTGACAGCGCGGCTCCTGGCGAAGTTGCTCACCGAGTCCTACCCGGGCATCTCACCGGTCCGCGACGAATACCCCGCCCTGGCGCACAACCCGCTCGACATCAGCCAGGACCCGGAGTTCATCGCCCTCAATCCCGGCATCAGGCACGGCGTCCCGGACTCCGCAGCCGCCTCCACGATCCTCAACCTGTCCAGCGACTCAGACGTGGTCCGGGCGGTCACCAGCTACATCGCGGCAGATCCGGAGGCAAAGCTTTGGCTGAATGGCTCGCCGGACCCGTGGGGCATGACCGTCAACCCGAACTACACCACCGACACCAAGCACCCGGGGCACGTGACCCTGCCGGTCAGCAACTGGCCGCTGCGTGATGCTTTCGAGCCGACGAAGTACTACACGTCCGGGGTCAACATCTGCCTGCAGAGTGCGCCCACGCCGATCCTGCCCCTCATCGCCGCCCCGACCGCGCGGCTCGCCAACATCGCCTTGGCCTTGCAGTTCGCCAATTCCAGCGCTCAACTGGTCTGCCAGAGTGTTCAGGATAAAGGCGCTGACGGCGCCAAACTGGTGGCGCAGGGCCGGCAGAACCCCGGCTTCCGCTTCGTGATCGGCCTCACCTCGCTCGGCGACGCCGAACGATACGACCTGGACACCGCCGCCCTGCAAACCCACGTGGCGGCGGCGGCCGCTGGCACATTCACGACCGACACCGGTCGGACTTTTGTGTCACCAGATAGCGCGTCCCTCAGGGCAGCCGCCGGCCTGCTCACTCCGGACGCTGCGACGGGAACCTGGAAATTCCCCTACGACATGGTCACCACCGATCCGAAGGCTGCCGCGGCCTACCCCGGCGCGATGCTCATCTCGCTGGCGGCTCCGACCTCCGGGCTGGACGAACGCACGGCCGCCGGGGTCAGTCAGCTGCTCGCCTTCGCAGCTGGCCCGGGACAAGTCCGGGGGCTGGACATCGGGCAGGTCCCGCCAGGGTTCCTCCCGCTCACCGACGCGAATGGGCTCGCCGCTGAACGTGCGTACACCGTGCGGGCCGCCGCCGCCGTCGCTGCACAGGCCGGTGCACTGCTCGTGCCGTCGAACAAGGCACCCACCACGACGCCGGGAGCCGGATCTTCGCCTCCCCCGGTGGCGGTCCGCGGCGGCCCGCAGCCAACTGGCACGGGGCTCGACAGCGGTGGTGGCGCAGGGGCCGGCAATGGCGCCACCTCGGGCATCGAACACATCGCGCCCCCAGCGTCAGGCGTCGACGCCAACGGTGGAGCGAGCGGCGGAGCTGCCGACCGGCCGGGCAGGTCACCGCAGGTGGCACCGGCCACCAACCCTGTGGCCAGCCTCGCGTCGGGTCTCACAGCGGGTGTGTCGTCCTTGCTCGCCTCGGGGATGTTCCCGCTGTTGCTGCTGATCGGCCTGGTCGGCCTGTTCACGGCGGCCGTCATCAACCGCTTGGGACGCCCGGACGGGCCCTCATGAGTGCCGGTCTGCTCGACCGGCCGGCGGCGGCAGTGCGCGTCGTACGTCGACTGGTAGCGGCGGACCAGACACGCGACGCGCGGCCGCCCTTGCCTTCGTCCACCTCGCTCCTGCTGTGGTTCGTCACCGCGATCAGCGCCCTCGCCCTCTGGGCCGTCGCCTACCCGGTGGTGATCGGCGGGCTGCAGGAGTCCGCAACCCAGCAGCACCTGTTCGCAGATCTGCGGATGCAACTCTCGCAGGCCACGGCCCCGATTGGTCCCGTCGCCTACGGCAAGCCGTTGGCGGTCCTTGACAGTCCTCAGGCCGGTCTGCGTGGCGCCGTTGTCGTCGAGGGCACCGGCGGTCCAGACCTTGAGAAAGGACCCGGTCATCGGCGGGACACCGTCTTGCCCGGCCAGGCCGGCACAACAGTCCTACTGGGTCGTGTTCTCACCTTCGGTGGCCCGTTTCGGCACCTCGCCGATCTGCGTCCCGGCGACCCGGTGAAACTCACGACGGGGCAGGGCGTGTTCACCTACCTGGTCGAGCGAGTCCGCCGACCCGGGGATCCACTCCCTCCGCCCCTAGCGGCAGGCAAGGGCCGGCTGGTGCTCGGCACGGCTGAGGGCAAGGGTTGGCGCGGCGGATTCGCCCCGACCTCCGTCGTCTATGTCGACGCTGCACTGCAGGGTGTCGCACAATCCTCGCCCGGTGGTCGGCCCAGCGTCGTGCCGGCGTCCGAGACATCGATGGGTGTCTCCACCGAACCGCTGCTGCCACTGATCTTCTGGCTGCAGGGCCTGCTGGTCGCGGTCGTCGGTGCCGTCTGGCTGCGGTTGCGTTGGGGCCGGCGGCAAGCCCTGGTGGTCTCGATCCCCGTCGTGCTGGCGGTTGGCATCGGTGCCAGCTCCACCGCGGCGCAGCTGCTCCCCAATCTGCTGTAATTCAAAGCCCTCTCGCCGAGGGTCGGCCGGTCTCGGAACTGCTGGTGAACCCCTTCCACGGCCCCCTGGAGCACGTCACAGCGGTGCCCGGCGATGTGGGCGAGCGGCCACCAGACGTTCATGCGGAAGGCACGAACCGTCCCCTTGCGTGGGGCAACGTGCGGCCTGCACCCAACCACCCACTCTCAAGAAAGGCATTACCCATGGTTCGTCGCACCTCACTTCTCGGACTGGGGGCAGCGCTCACCGCTACCGTCACGCTCAGCACCGCGGGAGCGGCCCACGCCGATCTCAACCCGTCCGCCAACGACGCGGTCGGCGTCGGGTCCGACACCGTCCAGAATATCGCGAACTTTCTCGCCGATGGCGACAATGCCGGTGACCTCGGCTACAACGCACCGGGCCCAAAGAACCGGCTGGTCAGCTTCGACGCGACCCCGGACGCCAACGACCGGGCCGGCTATCTCAACGGCAGCACGGCCGCGCTGCCGAAAGCCTTGAACCCGACCGTCGTGCTCCGCCAGGGTCTTGCGCCGGTCAAACGGCCGAACGGCTCCGGCGCCGGCGTCAAGGCGCTGATCGCGGACACCGCGCACAACATCGACTTTGTGCGCATGTCGCGGCTGCCCACGACGGCCGAGCAAAACAACGGGGCGGCCGGTGTCGGGCCGCTGCGCGTCATCAAGATCTCGACCGACGCCTTGCAGCTCGCGGTCGCCACCACCTCGAATGCGCCGGCCACTGCGCTGACGGCCGCGCAGATCGTCAGCATCTACCAGTGCAACACCACGGACTGGTCCGCGGTTGGCGGCGCCGCGGGCACGATCGTCCCGCAGATCCCGCAGTCCGGCTCCGGCACGGGTGACACGTTCCGCAATGACTTGGCCGCACTCAACGGCGGCCCGGTGACGCTCGGCGCCTGCGTGCAGACCGTCGAGGAGAACGAGCCAGCCAGCCTCAACACCAACCCCAACGCCGTCGCACCGGTCTCGGCCGGCCGCAAAAACCTCTACGACGCGAAGTACTTCAACGACCCGTCGGTCAACTACGGGGCGACCGCGGTCCCGCTCACCTCGGGCATCAAGTTCATCTCCACCACGACCTACAGCAACAACCGAGGGCTGTACATCGTGTTCCGGAACTCCGACACCGCCTCGACCAAGAAATTCCAGCCAGGCGGTGCACTGAACCTGATTCAGGATCTGTTCTACAACCCCACCAACGTCGGTGGCGCAACGCCGTTCGTCAAGAGCGACGCCGGCATCCTCGACATCACCGCCGGGGGGGCCACCCCGACCTACGTCGACTGCGGTTCCGGCGCCACCGTCACCACCTGCTAGTCCCCCCTCGACCCATCCTTCTCACAGTCAGGACCAGCAACTGATGCGTACTCTGCCCAAGATCATGTCCGGGGTCGTCACCCTGGGCATGACCGGCGCCCTGCTCCTCGGGGCGACTGGAACAGCCTTTGCGGCCTACAACCCGTCCGCTCCGCCATATCCCGTCGATCCCAACAACGTCGCCTCGCTCACGATTTTCGACGCCACCACGGGTGCAGTGGTGAGGTCCGGCAGCAACGCCACCTCCCTGAACAACTACTACTTCGTGTCCAGCACCGACTTCAACCTGGCCCACACCAAAGCGTCGATGACTGGTTATCTCGCCGAGGCGGGAAAGGACCCCGGCGCGTGGACACCCAACATTATCGGTGCCTCGACGACCTACCCGGTCACCGCCGGCCCGGCGCCGGTCAACGGCTTCACCACCCCGGTCGCCAAAGGTGGCACGTCGTCAAGTTTCGGCTCATTGGCCGGCACGTTACCGAACCTCGCACCCTCGACAAGTGACTTCTTCCAGCTCTACCAGGTGCGGTTGACGACGACGTTCCCGACGCCCACGTCGCAGTCCTATGCCTACGCGGACATCGCTATCGACACCACCGCCGGCACGTGGCGGCAGCTCGCCCCGACGACGAGCACCGCCCCGCTGCCCCCCACGGCGCCGGCCAAGCCGACTGCCACTGCCGGCAACACCAGCGTGGTCGTCAACGTGCCGCCGGTCAACGGTGCAACGAGCTACACCGTGACCAGTAGCCCCGCGACCGCGCCGGTGACCGGAGCTGGGCCAGCCTTCTCCTTCACCGGCCTGACGAACGG
>JAYSQK010000336.1:0-4475 GCA_043721555.1 Frankiales bacterium | reverse complement strand
GCGCAACCCAGATCAGCGGCGACGGTCTCGTTGTCCCTGCCATCAGCGCCGGCGGAGCACGATCTTGGCACGCAACTCCAACGGCTGCGCCGGCTTGGCCCCGATCCTCATCGGCGTCGTCGAGGTGCGGGATCCGCGTCCCGAACGAATCGGGCAGAACCGCTGCCAACTGAGCAAGTCCGTGACGTCCCGGCACAACGCCTCATACCCGGGCCGGTGGCGGTGCTTGAGGAATTTTCGCAGCAGGTTGGCTCCGTCGGCATCGACGGGGGCCGTGGGTCGCGTGGATGGACGGCACGAAAGGGGCCGTGGAACACCTTGTCGTCCAGCAGGGCATCCACCCGAGCGAGCTCGCCATCCGCAGGCATTCCGGCGGCAGCAGCGCGTCCCACGAGGTCGGCTGGCCTTTGACGGTAGGAAGCAGGATCACCTCGGTCCGTTCTCGCCTAGGCGGGCGAGGTCATCATCGCGTCTAGCGAACCCTCACGCATGGTCCGACGCCGCCCGATTTCGTCAGGTCGAAATAGCTATGCGTTGGGCGGGAACCAGCCCAGCTGGAACGCCTGGCCCAGGTCATCGCGGTCGGCGCGGTGTTCCACCAGCTGTCCGTTGGCGATACGGAACCAGTGGGTCTGGGATACGGCGAAGGCGCGGCCGGTCGATGGGAAGACCTGCCCGACCGCACCGTTGGGCGTGTAGGTGACGAACGGACCGTGCTGGCGGCCGGACATTGTGGTGTGGGCAACGACCCAGTCGCCCTCGGCAACCATGTGGTGGATGGTCCAGTGCAGGTCGGCGTACGCCGAGTGCAGCCAGTCGTAGGTGCCGCGGGCGCCGGGAACCCCCGGCTGGCGGGCGGCGGGCGGCTGGATCGCTGCCTCGGCGTTGTGCATGGTGGGCGAGATGATCGCCAGCGCCTGCGCGTCGTCCCATTGCTCCATCAACTGGAAGTCGCTGGCGGCCAGATCGTGGGCGATCTGTGAGTCGTTTGGCGGCGACACGGTGGACATGAGCGGCTCCTTCAGCCGGCAGTTCAAGTAGAGGTAGATTCTACCCAATGAACCGCGCCGTCAAGGGTGAAGCACGCCCGTATGACAACTCCCGCCGCGCCAGGACCTCGCAGTCGCGCCAGGTGCGAGTGGCCAAGGTCGTCGCCCAACTGCTCGTCGAGCGGGGCTACGCAGCGACCACGATGAGCGAGGTCGCCGCCGTGGCCGAGGTCTCGGTCGCCTGGTTGTACAAAGTCTTCGGGCCCAAGCCAGTCTTGGTGAAACGGGCCTACGACGTGCTGCTGGCAGGGGACGCCGACCCGGTCCCACTCGCGCAGCGGCCGGACTTCCGCGCATTTGCCGCCGAAACGGACCCGCGGCGGGCGATCGGGCGCTATGCCAAGATTTCCCGCGATCTGATCACCCGGGTAGGGCCGCTCGCCACGGCCCTCCTGTCCGCGGCCCGAAGCGGGGATCCGGAGCTCGCCGACCTTGCCGCGACCATCAGTCGCGAGCGGCTCATCGGCGCCACCATCTTCACCGATCGTCTCGCCGAACTCGACGCGCTTACCCCGCTCCTGACCCGCGAGCAGGCGCGGGACGTGGTCTGGACGCTCATCTCCCCCGAAGTACACAGCATGCTCGTTCTCGAACGCGGCTGGAGCGCAAGCAGCTACCAGCGGTGGCTCACCGCCGCACTGACCGCTCTTCTGCACGGCTGAGCCGCGCGCCGACGTGAAGCACTCGAGGGACCACCCGCGCACCGACAGCCGCGGTCCGGAGCCGGAGGCCATGACCGCGGCGAGGTTGCGTTCGGGTGCCGGTCGAGGTTCTCAGGGCGCGGTCATGGCCAATGGTGGGGCAGATCTGGCCTCGAGCCGCGTGTTGGCCTCCCGCAGCCGCTGGTTATCCCGCTCCACCGGATCGGCCGGTGGCCGCCCGCGGGTCGCCGCCAACCCGGCCAACGCCCCCACATCACGAGCCTTGCGCCACTCGGTCAGGTGCGAGGAGTACAGCCCCTCCCGGCGCAGCACCGCGCCACGGGCGCCGGGTTCGGCGTCCTCGTACTCCTGGACGATCTTGAGCTTGTAAGCCGCCGTGAACGTTCTGCGCTTCGCCCGCTCAGGGACCTCGCCACTCCGATGATCTGTCACGACACCAGCATGGGCGCCGCGATCTGCAACTGTCGTCAGGACCGTCATTGCAGGGAACCCATCTCCCCGCCCTCACTCAGTGATTACGCACCAACCGGTGCATCACCCCAGGCTGACAGAGAGGGCGGTCGCAGGCCCTGCCGGCATAGTAGGTGGATGGATTCGGACAAGCACTGAGAAGTGCATCGGGCGCTGTGGATCATGTGCTGACCTGCGGTCATTCCATCAGGCACGCCAGTACGCCCTCTGACAGCCCGCACACAAGAAGTGATGTGCGTGCGGTCGGGTTATCGTCATCGCGGACACGAATCAGGGCCTTGATCTGGTGATCAAGGCCCTGACCTGCATTTTTCGGGTGGAGCTGAGGGGACTCGAACCCCTGACCCCCACACTGCCAGTGTGGTGCGCTACCAGCTGCGCCACAGCCCCGCGTCATGCGGCGGCCAACACTACAGGGTCACGTCGGCGGGAACGCTGCCCAGGTCCTGGGCACCCTCGGGCGCTCCGACGAGGGGACCAGGGCTCGCATTGTGCCGTTCCAGCCGCCAGCCGCGGTCGGCCTCGACGAGCACCGACCAGCAGGTGTTGCCGAGCGCGGCCAGTCGCCACGACGTCTCGGCGGGCAGCCCGAGCAGGGTCCCGAGCAGCGCCCTGCCGGTACCGCCGTGGGTCACCGCGACGAGCGTCCCGTCGGCCGGCAGGTCGACCTCGAGGACGCACTGTGCAGCGCGGGCACCGGCCTGCTCATAGGTCTCGCCCCCGCCGCGCGCGACGTCGACACCAATCCGCCAGGCTTCGTACTCGTCCGGGAACTGCTCGAGCGCCTCGCCGGAGGTCAGCCCCTGCCACCGACCGAGGTCGAGCTCGCGCAACCGCGGGTCCAGCTGCAACGGGACGCCGCAGGCCAGCGCGACCGGCTCGGCGGTGTCGCGGGCCCGAGCCAGATCGCTCGACAGTACGGCGTACGGCGTCCACGCGGCCAGCACCTGCGCGACCACGCGGGCCTGCTCGTGGCCTACCCGGTCGAGTGGGATGTCGAGCTGGCCCTGGATGCGGCCGTCGACGTTGTGCGTCGTCCGACCGTGCCGGAGCAACACCAGCCGACGGCTCAGGACGTCCGCCCGACGGCTCGCTGTACGTCGGCGTCGACGAAGGGGATGACGGGGCAGTCCTTCCACAGGCGCTCCAGGGCGTAGAACACCCGCTCCTCCTGGTGCTGCACGTGCACGACGATGTCGCCGAAGTCGAGCAGCACCCAGCGGGCCTCGGTGGCGCCCTCGCGGCGGATCGGCTTGGCACCGAGCTCGCGCAGGCGGTCCTCGATCCCGTCGACGACGGCCAGCACCTGCCGGTCGCTCGGCGCCGAGGCCAGCAGGAACACGTCGGTGATCACGAGCTGCTCGCTGACGTCGAGCAGCAGGATGTCGCTGGCGAGCTTGTCGGCGGCGGCCTGGGCGGCCGCCAGGCCCAGCTCGACGGCACGCTCGGAGGCAGGCACGGCGACTTCTTCCAGTAGGGAGCCCCTAGTTTGTCACGGCGCGAAGTCGGCGCCGACGAGCACGACGACGTCGCTGAGCGCACCAAGATCGGCGGTACGTACGTCGTCCTGGGGCAACCCCAACGCGGTGGCGACCTTCGCACCGAGCGCCTGGCTCTCCGGCGTCGCGTCGCGGATCAGTACCTGGCTGGTGGCGTAGCCGAAATGCTCGGCATTGCGCGAGCCGACGAACACCAGGCCAGCCGGCACGAGGCGGCTGCGCACCTTCTCGCCGATGCCGGGGGTGCCGACGCCGTTGAGGACGAGCACCCGGTTGCCGGTGGAGCGGGCACCCGCCGGCACCGATTGTGCGAGCAGCCGGTCCACCAGGGCGGTGCTCGCCGCCGCGTCGATCCGGAAGCGGATCTCGTCGGTCCCAGCATCGATCTTGATGACCGGCAGCGAGTCGTACTGCAGGTCGGACGTCTTGTCGTCACGGCGCAGCCCGGTCAGCAGGTCGGCGAGTTGTCGGGCCGGCAGGGTCGTCACGGAGGTGGGTCCGAGCGATCCAAGCAACGGCTCGGCCTTGTCCGGCAGCGCGGTGAGGATGCCGTCCAGCACCGCCTGCAACCTGGCCAGCCGGGTCTGCTCCTGCTCCCCCGCCGCGAGGTAGGTCGCAAAGGCGGTTGCGTGCGCACCGTCGAGCTGCTGCCGCCCGGGCTGCAGCACGATCGTGGTGCCGGTGACGACCGGGGCGTCGACGGTCACCTGCACCCCGCCTTCGAGGTCGACCAGGTGACCGAGAGTCGTGAGGTCCAGCAGCCAGCCGCCGTCGAGGGTGACGCCGATCAGGTC
>JAYSQK010000335.1:0-1566 GCA_043721555.1 Frankiales bacterium | reverse complement strand
CCGCGCCGCGGACACCGCCGGGGCGGTCGTCGGGCCGCTCGCCGGGCTCGGGCTCTACGAGCTGCTCGACCACCGGATCCGCCCGCTGCTGCTGATCGCCGTCGTCCCCGCGGTGCTGTCGGTGCTGCTGGTCAAGGCGGTCCGCGAAGGTCCGGTCCAGCCCCGGCGGACGACGTCGCCGGGCGTCTCAGCGGACCCGTTGCCAGCCCGGTTGCGGGTGCTGATCGGCGCGCTCACGGCGTTCTCGCTCGTCAACTTCCCCGATGCGCTGCTGCTGCTGCGGGCTGCCGAGCTCGGCCTCGGCACCGCCGGCGTGATCGCGGCCTACGTCGTCTACAACGTGGTCTACGCGGGGCTGTCCTATCCGGCCGGGGCGCTGTCGGACCGGCTGCCGCGGCACCTCGTTTTCGCCGCCGGGCTGGCCTTCTTCGCGGTCGGCTACCTCGGGCTGGCCCTCGCGCCGTCGGCCGGCTGGGTGTTCGTCGTGCTCCCGGTGTACGGCGGGTTCGCCGCCTGCACCGACGGCGTCGGCAAGGCCTGGGTGGCCTCGCTCGCGCCGGCCGGCCGGCAGGGGGCCGCGCAGGGGGCGTTCCAAGGGCTGACCGGCGCGGCTGTGCTGGTCGCCGGCCTGTGGGCCGGCTTCGCCTGGGGCGGTGACGGGCGGCTGCCGCTGCTGCTGTCCGGTTCGGTCGGGCTGGTCCTCGCGGTCGCGCTGACCGTCGTCGGCGGCCGGCTCGATGCCCGCCAGCCGGCCGTTGCGACCCCCACCGGCTGACCCCCCGACCCGCCGTACCGTTTCGTGTCGTTATTTTGGGGTCTCAAACGGCCCCGAAATCACGACACGAGACGGGAGGGCCAGCAACGGCGAGCGAAACCTGCGTCGGCGAGCACCCTGCGCCGGCGCAGCGCCGGTGGTTCAGTCCTCGGAGCGCGGGCTGTCGCCGTCGTCGGGCTGGTCGGCGTCGTCCACCGCAGCGACGGCCGGCACGGCGACAGCCGGCGCCTCGGCGGCATTGCCCTTGCCCTTGCCGTTGTCATGCACGGCCTTGGGGACGACCGGCGTCGTGACGGTGGGCACGGGGATGATCGGCGTCTGTCCGATCGGGGCTGGGACGACCGGCTGGGGCGCGACCGGTGCGGGGTCGACCGGTGCGGGGTCGACGGGCGCCGGGACGACGACGGGCGCCGGGACGACGGGGGTCCGGACGACGGGGGTCCGGACGACGGGAGCCGGGACGACGGGCGCCGCCGGGGTCCGGACGACAGGTGGCCGCGCCACCGGAACGCGTACGACGGGGCCTCGGGTGACCGGCGCCCGGACGACAGCGACACCGACGACGGGGACCTGGACGGGTCCAGCCGCCGCGGAGGTACGGGCCTTCTTGGCGACCGCGCCGCGCCGCGCGACGGTGCCGGCCGGCGGCTTGGCGGCTGTCCCGTCGTACGGCGCCGGTCCGGGCCGGGCGGTGGGGGGCAGGATGGCGCTGAGGCTGCCGGGGCCAGGATCGCCGATCGCGTACGGCGCCGGCGTCCCGCCGAGTTTGGGCAGGCTGGGGTGCAGCGCGC
>JAYSQK010000334.1:0-17584 GCA_043721555.1 Frankiales bacterium | reverse complement strand
GACGACGGGGTCAAGGAGGCCGAGGCGGTCCAGCGGGCCAAGCAGCGGCTCGAGGTCGTGCCGGGCCTGCCCGCTCCGGTCGCCGTCCCCGGCTATGCCGGCGTGCCGGTCGGCCTGCCGCGCACCGTCGCGCGGGTCGAGGACGGCCTGGACTGGCGCGGGATCGCGGCCGCGCCGGGCACGCTGGTGCTGCTGTGCCCCGCCAGTGACGTCGCCAAGGCCGCAGCCGCCCTCGTCGAGCACGGCCGCAAGCCCGAGACGCTGGCCTCGGTCACGGTCGGCGGCACGACCTCCGAGCAGCGCACCGTCCTGACGACGCTGGACCGGGCCGAGGCCGATGTGGCAGCTGCCGGGCTGGCCGGCGAGGCAGTCGTCGTGGTCGGCGACGCCGTCAAGAAGGCCGAGAAGCTCGCGTGGTTCGAATCGCGCGCGCTCTACGGCTGGCGGGTGCTCGTGCCGCGGACCCGCGACCAGGCCGGTGTCCTGTCTGCCGCGCTGCGGGCCTACGGCGCGATCCCGGTCGAGGTCCCGACGATCGCGGTTGAGCCACCGCGCACCCCGGCGCCGATGGAGCGGGCCGTCAAGGGTCTGGTCACCGGCCGCTACATGTGGGTCGCCTTCACCTCGACCAACGCCGTCAAAGCGGTCCGCGAGAAGCTCGAGGAATTCGGGCTGGACGCCCGCGCCTTCGCCGGGGTGAAGGTCGCGGCGGTCGGCGACAGCACCGCGCAGGCCCTGCTCGACTTCGGCATCCGGGCCGAGCTGGTCCCGTCCGGCGAGCAGTCCTCCGAGGGGCTGCTCAAGGACTGGGCGCCCTATGACGACGTCTTCGACCCGATCGACCGGGTCTTCCTGCCGCGCGCCGACATCGCCACCGACGCCCTGGTGGCCGGCCTCAAGGAGCTCGGCTGGGCGGTCGACGACGTCACCGCCTACCGCACCGTCCGGGCCGCACCGCCGGCCGCGGAGACCCGGGAGGCGCTCAAGGGCGGCGGGTTCGACGCGGTGCTGTTCACCAGCTCCAGCACGGTCCGCAACCTCGTCGGGATCGCCGGCAAGCCGCACGACACCACCGTCCTGGCCTGCATCGGGCCGCAGACCGTCAAGACGGCCGAGGAGCTCGGCCTGCGGGTCGATGTCGTCGCGGCCAAGCCCGATGTCGCCTCGCTCGTCGAAGCGCTCGCCGAGCACGCGCTGACCAGGCGCGCCGCCGGTGAGCTGCCGTCGGCGGCCCGCCGCAGGAAGGTCGCAAAGGCCGCGCAGAAGTCCCCCGTACGTCGATGAGCGGCCTGGTGGTCCGGCCCCGGCGGCTCCGCCGGACCCCCGCCCTGCGCCGGCTCGTCGCGGACGTCCGGCTCGCCCCGGCCGACCTGGTGCTGCCCGTCTTCGTCAAGGAGGGGCTCAGCGCCCCGGTCGACATCATCTCGATGCCGGGCGTCGTCCAGCACACCCGCGACTCGCTGCGCAAGTCCGCCGCCGAGGCGGCAGCGGCCGGGGTCGGCGGCCTGGTGCTGTTCGGGATCCCGGCGGTCAAGGACGCCCGCGGCTCCGGCGCCGACGATCCGGCCGGGGTGGTGCAGCTCGCGGTCGCCGACCTCATCGGTGAGGTCGGGGACGACCTGGTGGTGATGACCGACCTGTGCCTGGACGAATACACCGACCACGGCCACTGTGGCCTGCTGACGGCCGCCGGCGAGGTCGACAACGACAGCACCATTGAGCGGTACGCCGCGGCAGCGGTCGCCCAGGCCCGCGCCGGTTCCCACGTCGTCGCCCCCAGCGGGATGATGGACGGCCAGGTCGCCGCGATCCGGGCGGCCCTCGACGCCGATGGCCACCCCGACGTGGCGATCCTGGCCTACAGCGCGAAGTACGCCTCTGCCTTCTACGGGCCGGTCCGCGAGGCCGCCGAATGCGCGCCGCAGTTCGGCGACCGCTCGGCCTACCAGCAGGACCCGGCCCGACCGACGAGCGAGGGCGTCCGCGAGGCGCTGCTCGACCTCGCCGAGGGCGCCGACGCGGTCATGGTCAAGCCGGCACTGGCCTACCTCGACGTGGTGCGGGCCGTCGCCGACGCAGTGGACGTGCCAGTCGCGGCGTACCAGGTGTCGGGGGAGTACGCGATGATCGAGGCCGCCGCGGCGAACGGCTGGATCGACCGGCGGCGCACCGTGCTCGAAACGCTGACCGGCATCCGCCGGGCCGGCGCCGGGATGGTGCTGACCTACTGGGCGACCGAGGCCGCCGGCTGGCTCACCGAGGCCTGAGGAAAGCACTGCTCCGATCGGCCAGAAGTTGGGCTACCCTTTCGGTATGACGGTGGTGCCACTGAGTGAGGCAAAGGACAAGCTCTCGGCCCTGGTCGAGCAGGCCGAGACGACGCACGAGATCGTCACGATCACCCGGCACGGCCGTCCCGCTGCCGTGCTGATGGCCGCCGCCGACCTCGAGTCCCTGCACGAGACGCTGTTCTGGTTGTCCCAGCCCGGCGTCCGCGACGACATCGAGCAGGCCCGGCGCGACGTCGAGGCCGGCGACGCGGTCACCGCCGAGCAGCTGCGGACGGAGTTCGGACTGGCCGAATGACCGACCCGTACCGGGTCGTGATCAGCGAACCAGCCCGGCGGCAGCTGCACCGGCTGCCGGAGCGGGTCGCCGTGGCCATCATCGAGTTCGTCACCGTCGCCCTGCCGGCGGATCCAGCGCGGCGCAGCCAGCCGCTCGTCGGTGAGCTCGAAGGGTTGCGGAGCGCCCGTCGCGGCGACTACCGGGTCCTGCTGCGGATCGACGAGCGCGAGCAGCTGGTGATCGTCGTGCGGGTGGCGCATCGAGCCGATGCCTACCGGACACCGCCGCCCTGAGGGCTGGCCGGCGTCACGGCGCGGCGGTCTGGACCGGGATGGTCAGCCCGGCAAGGGCGGCCCGTCGCGCGGCGTACCAGCTGTCGAAGGCGGCGATCGGGATCGGCCGGGACAGGTGGTAGCCCTGGGCGATGTCGCAGTCGTACTCTCCGAGCACCGTCAGGGCGGCCGCGCTCTCGACGCCTTCCGCGACGATCGTCAGCCCCAGGTTGTGGCCGAGATCGACCACGCTGTGCACGATCAGGCTGTTGCTCGTGTCCTCGGTCATCGTCATCACGAACGACTTGTCGATCTTGAGCTCGGTGATCGGCAGGTGCTTGAGTTGACCGAGACTGGTGTAGCCGGCGCCGAAGTCGTCGATCGACAACCGCACCCCGAGCGCCGCCAAGGCTTCGAGCAGCCGCTGCGCGCGGACCGGCTCGGTCATGATCGCGCTTTCGGTGACCTCGAGCTCGAGCAACTCGGCCGGCACGCCGCTGCTCGCGAGCAGACCGGCGACCTCGTGCGGCAGACCCTCGTCGAGCAGGTTGCGGGCCGACAGGTTGACCGACACCATCAGCGGCCGCCCGGCGTCCAGCCACGTCTTCGCCTGCGCCAGAGCCGCTTTCAGGACGTACGTCGTCAGCGGCTTGATCAGGCCGGTGTGCTCGGCCACTGGGATGAACGCATCGGGGAACACCAATCCCCGGTCGGGGTGCTGCCAGCGCACGAGTGCCTCGGCGCCGACCACCTCACCGGTGCTGATGCTGACCTTGGGCTGGTAGTGCAGCAGCAACTGGTCGAGTTCGAGGGCGCGCCGCAACTCGCCGAGCAACGCCAGTTTCGCCGGGCTGTGCCCGTTCAGATCGGCGTCGTAGACGCAGACCCCGAGGTTCTGGGCTTTCGCGGCGTACATCGCGATGTCGGCGCGTTGGAGCAGTGTCGTCGGGTCGTCGCCGTGCTCCCCGGAGAGCACCACGCCGATGCTGGCCTCGATGTCCAGCGCGACGCCCTCCACCGTGATCGGCGCAGCGAGGGCCAGCAGCAGTTTGCGGGCGATCTCGACCGCGGCAGCGAGGTCGGTGACATCGGGGAGCAGGACCGCGAACTCGTCGCCACCGAGCCGGGCGATCGTGTCTGCCTCGCGGAGCACCGAGCGCAGTCGGGGCCCGATCTGGGTCAGCAGCCCGTCACCGTGGTGATGACCGAAGGTGTCGTTGACTTCCTTGAACCGGTCCAGGTCCACGAGCAGCAGTCCGGTCGCGCCGCCGGACCGTTTCGTGGCGAGCAGCGCCTGGTCGAACCGGTCGGCAAGCAGCAGCCGGTTCGGGAGACCGGTGAGCGAGTCGTGCAGCGAGTCGTGCATGGCCCGGGTGCGTTCGATGTCGAGCTGCCGCCGGTGGCCGCGGGTGACGGACGTGAGCAGCGCCGCGAGCAGCAGCCCACCCAGGAACAGGATCGGGGTGAGCCGGCTGGTGAGCATCTGTAGATGACCCAGGTGCGCCAACTCGGCTTGGGCGATGGTGTCCTGCGATCCGGCCGCCGTGACCAAGACCTTCCGGATCACCGCGAACGACGGGTAGACCTCGGTGCGGTCCAGGGTGCGGGCCAGCGACGCGTCACCCGCTTCGACGGCGTTGAACAACCGGCCGATTGTCTCGAGGTAGGTGGCGTGCTCGGCCAGGATCCCGGCGACCCTGGTCCGGTCCGCTGCGGCGCCCGCCCGCCGGAGTGCGTCGAGGGCGCGCAGCAGCTCGTCGTCGGCCGCGATGTACTGGGTCCGGACCTCGGGTCGGGGTTCCAGCTGGAAGTAGCGTTCGAGCGATTCCTCACTCGACAGGGCGGCCGCAGCGCGGTTGTAGCCATGTGACAGCCGGTTCGCCGACGCCGCCCGGTCGGCGGCATCAGCTGTCGCCTGGGAGGACCAGATCGCGAAGGCGCTCACGGCCAGCAGGATCAGGACGATCCCGAAGCCGGCCGCCCGGCTACGTCGGCCGATCCGGTCGTCGGCGTGGTGCCGATCAGCCCTGGCGCCTGCAGGCTGGGCGGCGAGGCTCATCAGGTTCCTCACTGGTCGGCGCGGCGACAGCCGACGGGGTCGACACCTGCCCATCGACCGGTCCCGGTCGCCGCTTGACCACCAGTACCGCACGCGCACCCACTGTGGCCCCCAGGTCAGCCGAGGGTGGCGCCGAACAGCAGGCCCAGCAGGTAGGTCGTGGCGGCTGCCCCGGCTCCGACCGCGAGTTGCCGCAAGGCGCGTCGCAGCGGCGGACCACCCGACAGCATCCCGACGACCGCCCCCGTGAGCATCAGGGCGAGCCCCACCAGCACGGTCGCGGTGAGCAGCGCAGCGGTTCCGCGCAGGCCGACCAGGAACGGCAGGACTGGGACGGCCGCGCCCGAGGCGAAGAAGCTGAAGCTGGACACGGCCGCTCCCAGGCCGGTGCCGATGACGTCGTGCCCGGCTGTTTGACCGACGCTCTCCGGCGCGGGCGCCGGCTGGTGGCCACCGAGCAGCGCATCGGCCCGGCGCTGGGCTTCCTCCGGCGGGATCCCCCGGGCCCGGTAGACCAGCGCGAGCTCGTTGGCATCGACGTCGAGATACGGCAGCAGGACGCCCGGCCCGGGCCCGGGTGTCGACGCGGCCAGCAGTTCGCGTTGCGAGCGCACCGAGATGTATTCGCCGGCGCCCATCGACAGAGCGCCGGCCAACACGCCGGCGAGGGCGGTCAGCAGTACCGCCGACGTTCCGGCGCCGCCGGCGCTGACGCCGAGCACGAGGGCGAGGTTGCTCACCAGCCCGTCGTTGGCCCCGAACACCGCAGCGCGGAACGTCCCGGAGACCCGCTCGCGACCGCGGGCCGCGAGGCCACGCAGGACCTCTTCGTGGATCCGCTCGTCGGCGGCCATCGTGCGGGTGGCGTCGCTGTCCGTCTCATAGGTCGACCGGCTCTCGGCCCGCTGTGCCAGCGCGAGCACGAACACCGAGCCGAACCGCCGGGCGAGCAGCGCCAGCAGCCGGAGCCGTAAATCGGCTCGACCGGCGTGCGCAGCCGCACTCCCGAGCAGCCCTTCCCAGTGCGCGATGTGGCGCTCTTCGGCCTCGGCGATGGCGAGCAGGATCTCGCGGTCCTCGCCAGACTGCCGAGCCGCGAGGTTGCGGTACAGCGAGGCCTCGACGCGTTCGTCGGCCAGGCGTTGACGCCAGTGCCGCACCTCCGCGGGACCTGCCTGCGGCGCCGTCGCGGGTGCTCTGCCGAGGGCCATGATGACCAAGCGTAGGCACTCCGGGCCCGGTGGGCGCGCCGGACCGGTGGCGCCGGCCCGATCCTCAGTCGAGGTCGCGGCGGGCGAACAGCACGACCCCGATCAGGACGACGACGGCGGTCACCGCGCCGATCACCAAGGCCCCGTGGAGGTTGGTCAGATGCAGCTGCCGGGTGGTCTGGAACCCACCGCGGGAGTCGACGACGGCGTCGTTGACGAACAGCCGGAGGCCGCCGTGCTGCAGCAGGGCGACCGCGTTGTCGGTGATCAGCCACTCCTGCCAGCGTGGCCGCAGCGCGCGCAGCACATTCTCGACGATCGCGAAATAGACGAAGCCGAAGCCGAAGGCGGCTGCGGTGTTGCGCAGGAGGTTCGCGACCCCGAAGCCGAGCAGGCCGACCAGCACGACGAGCAGCACCCCGCGCCCGGCGGACCCGATCAGCTGACCCCACAGTCCGTGTGGATGCTCGCCGGTCCCCCTGGTCGTCGCGAGCAGCTGCGCCGCCGCCAACCAGACGGCCTCGGCGACCGCCCCGAGCAGCGCGGTCAGGCCCACCAGCACCGTCAGTTTGGTCGCCATGACCTTGCGCCGCCGCGGCTCCCAGAACAGCAACGCGACCATCGACCGGCTGGACCATTCTGCCCCGACGTACGTCGCGCCGAGCAGGAACGCGAGCCCGGCCGTGGCCGCGGCGACACCGAGCACCCCGCCTCGACCCTGCTCGAACAGGGTGAACGGCCGCTTGTCGATGAAGGCCTCGGCCCCGCCGATGTCCTGCAGCGTGAGCGGCGGGCCGCACTGGTCCTTGCTCGGCGGCCCCGAGGGTGTCCCGACCGCGCTGAGGCACTGCTGCCGGCCCCGATCGGACTCGGCCAGGATCTGCTGGGCCCGCACCTTGGCGTCGGCCAGGCCGGCTGCGGAGGGCTTGGCGAACTGCGTCGAGGCGATGAGGATGCCGGCGAGCAGCCCCAGCGCGCCGAGGGCGAGCAGGATGCGCACCATCCGGCGGGACCGGATGCGCAATGCCTCGGCCCGCAGCAGCGAGCCCCGCAGCTCCGGCGCCTGGGCGGTGCTCACGCGATCTCCTCGGTCAGCGCGAGGAAGACGTCCTCGAGATCGACAGCTACCGGGGTCAACTCGGCCAGCCAGTGGCCGTGCTCGCCGAGCAGGCGGGTGATCGCCGCGGGGTCCGCCACCGCCGAGACGTGCAGCAGTCCGTCCTTGGCACCGACCTGGTAACCCGCCCGTTCGAGCAGGGCGCGCGCTGCCGCGTCGTCCTGCACCCGCAGCCGTACATCGCCGGAGGCCCGGCCGGCCAGGACGCTGGCCACCGGGCCGGACGCGACGCAGCGCCCGCGGGCCATGATCGAGACGTGGTCGCAGACCTGCTCCACCTCGGCGAGCAGATGGGAGGACAGGAACACCGTGGTCCGCCCGTCGTGGCCGAGGCGGCGAAGGAGCTCCCGGACATCGCGGATGCCGGCCGGGTCGAGGCCGTTGCTCGGTTCGTCCAGGATGAGCAGCCGCGGCTCCTTCAGCAGGGCGGCGGCGATACCGAGCCGCTGCTTCATCCCGAGCGAGTAACCCTTGAAGCGCTCGTCCGCCCGGTCAGTCAGGTCGACGACCTCCAGGACCTCCTCGATCCGGGATCGCGGCACCCCGGCCGTCTGCGCCAGCAGGCGCAGATTGAGCCGCCCCGAGAAGTTGGGGAAGAACAGTGGCGTCTCGACCAGCGCCCCCACCCCGCCGATCACCGCGGGCAGCGCGGCCGGGACCTGCTGGCCGAACAGCCGCAGCTCACCCCGGTCCACGCCGACCAGGCCCAGCAAGGCCCGGATCGTCGTGGTCTTGCCCGAGCCGTTGGGCCCCAGGAAACCGTGCACCCCACCGGCCTCGACGGTGAGATCGAGCCCATCCAGGGCCCGCAGCGCAGGCTTGCGCCGGCGCCGGTAGGTCTTGGTGACGTCGCGCACTTCGAGCACGTTCATCGGGGCACCGTCCCATGCGCCGTCACCCTGCGTGGGGAGGCCGCGCTGCCCGGCCCCGGAATGACGCTGATGGGTCACCGGACTGTGGCTGCTGCGGATGGTGGTCGCTGCCGATGCAATCCGGATGAGGATCGCCATCGAGGCCGTCAAGCTCCCGCCCACCGGCCGGCGGGCGCTGCTGGCGGTCTGTTGGCTGCTCGGTGGGGCGCTCGCGGGCAGCACCCTGGTGTGCTCTCCGCTGTTGCGCAGCCGCCTGGCCGGCACCGACATCGGGGAGGTGCTGCAGGACTCGGTCTACGTGCTGTCCGTGATCCTGGTCCTCGCTCGCGTGCTGTTGGTGCCCCGTGCGCGCGCCGCTTGGGCGCTGCTCGCAGTCTCCCTGACCTGCTACGCCGCGGCCAACATCTACTACTTCGCCGTCGTGCAGCATCTGCGCCCTGAGCCGTTCCCGTCGCCGTCGGACGCCGGGTGGCTCGTCTTCTACCCGCTGGCGTACGCCTGCCTTGTCCTGCTGCTGCGCGCTCGGGTCATCCGCTGGCACGCCTCGACCTGGCTCGACGGGCTCGTCGCGAGCTGCGGGCTCGGCGCGCTCGCGGTCTCCCTGGTCTTCAAGGCGTTGCTCGTCCGCGGACCCGGCAGCACGGCGGCGGTCGCGACTGCACTGTCGTACCCGGTCGGCGACCTGTTGCTGCTCGTGCTGCTCGGTGGTGCGTTCGCGGTGATGGGTTGGCGGGCCGGTCCGAGTTGGTGGTTGTTGGCGGCGGGGTTGTGCTGGTTTGTCCTCGGTGACGTGGTGTTTGTGTTCCAGTCGGCCTCACCACAGGGCTACACCACCGGCGGTTGGGTTGATGTGACCTGGCTGGCCGGGGTTGCGCTGATGGCCACGGCTTCCTGGGCGCAGACGAGCGACCGCCCCCCCGGCAGGATGGACGGTTGGGCGCTGCTCGCCGTACCACTGGTGTTCGCCGCTTCGTCGGTCGCCCTGCTGATGGCCAGCAGTCTCGGCGGCCATCCGGACGCACTCGTGGTGTGGTTGGCCGGCGTGACCATCTGCTTCGCGCTGGCGCGGACCGCGCTGACCTTTCGCGAGGTCCGCAACCTGGCCGAGGCCCGTCGGCAGGCCCGCACGGACGAGTTGACCGGGCTGGCGAACCGCCGGGCCTTCCTCGAACAGGTCAGCGCCGCAAGCGCGGATCTCGACGCCGGGACCTGTCCCTGCTTCGCACTGCTGCTGATCGACCTCGACCGGTTCAAAGAGGTCAACGACAGTTTCGGCCACCCCGTCGGCGACCAGCTCCTGCGCCTCATCGGGCCCCGCCTCACCCAGGCTCTCGCTCGCGGCGGCACGGTCGCCCGCATGGGCGGCGACGAGTTCGCCGTCCTGCTTCGCGGTGCCGACGAGGCCGCTGCCAGCCGGGTCGCCCGCGAGTTCAACGTCGCGCTGCGGGAGGCGTTCGAGCTCGAGGGCATGCCGCTGCACATCGACGCCAGCATCGGGATCGCGCTGGCGCCCGAGCACGGTGCCAGGGCGTCCGTGCTGCTGCAGCGCGCGGACCTGGCGATGTACGTCGCCAAACGCGGCAAGCTCGGCTACACCGTCTACCAACTGGGCAAGGCCGACGATGCCCGTCACCGGTTGCAGACGCTGGAGGAGCTGCGGACGGCTCTGGAGCACGAGCAACTCGTGGTCCACTACCAGCCCAAGCTGGACCTCGCGAGCGGCCGGGTCGTCGGCGCCGAGGCGCTGGTCCGCTGGCAGCACCCTGACCGCGGTCTGGTGTTCCCCGACGGCTTCCTGCCACTGGCCGAGCAGGCGGGCCTCATGCGCCGGGTCGCGCTGCAGGTCCTGGAGCAGTCCCTACGCGACGTCCGGAGCTGGCGGTTGGCCGGCCACGACGTGCACGTCGCGGTCAACCTGTCGGTGTCGAACCTGCAGGACATCGGCCTGCCCGGCCAGGTCGAGCTGCTGCTCGACGCGCTGGCCGTGCCTGCCAGCGCCCTCGTCCTTGAGATCACCGAGGACATCCTGATGGCCGACGCCGAGCGGTCCAAGCTGGTGCTGCACGGGCTCAAGGCCCTCGGGGTCCGGTTGGCCGTCGACGACTACGGGACCGGTTACAGCTCCCTGGCCTACCTGCGCGAGCTCCCAGTGCACGAACTCAAGCTCGACCGCAGTTTCGTCACCCACCTGCGCACCGACCCCCGCTCAGCGGCGATCGTGCGCAGCACCGTGCAGCTCAGCCACGAGCTCGGCATGGTGATGGTCGCCGAAGGTGTCGAGGACGGGCAGGTGCTCGCCGCGCTTACCGAGTGGAAATGCGATCTCGCGCAGGGCTATCACATCGCCAAGCCGATGAGCGAGGTGCTGTTCACCGACTGGCTCCGGGAGCACAACGCCCAAGCTGTCACCAGCCGGTGACCGGCCAGGTCACCGGACCGGGCGGCTCAACAGATCCATCGACACCTCGGTCGGCAGCGGCACCTCGAACGGCACCAGCCGGGCCGCCCGCTGGAAGGTCTTGCACAGGACCCGCCCCCCGCGGAAGGCGACCCACACACCGACCGGGATCAGCAGGCCGCGCAGGTTGTCGCGCACCTTCGGGACCGTTACCGCAGCGGACACACCCCCATCCTGCCGCCTGACCCCCGAGGCGGTTGGATACGCCCATGAGCTATCCCTACGGCGCGCCCGCGTCCGAGGCACTGTTCGACCGGGCGCAGGCCGTCATCCCCGGCGGCGTCAACTCACCCGTCCGGGCGTTCCGCGCTGTCGGCGGCACCCCGCGCTTTATGGTCAGCGGCAGGGGTCCCTACCTCACCGACGCCGACGGCCGCGAGTACGTCGACCTGGTCTGCTCGTGGGGGCCGATGATCCTCGGGCACGCCCACCCGGCGGTGGTCGAGGCGCTGCAGACGGCGGCCACCCGCGGGACGTCGTACGGCACGCCCTCGCCCGGCGAGGTGGACCTTGCCGAGGAGCTCGTCGCACGGGTTGCCCCGGTCGAGCAGGTGCGCCTGGTCAACTCCGGCACCGAGGCGACGATGAGCGCGGTCCGGCTGGCCCGTGGGTTCACCGGCCGCAGCAAGGTGGTGAAGTTCGCCGGCTGCTACCACGGCCATGTCGACGCGTTGCTCGCCAGCGCCGGCTCCGGGGTCGTCACCTTCGGGCTGCCCGACACGCCCGGCGTCACCGGGGCCTCGGCGGCCGACACGATCGTGCTGCCCTACAACGACCTCACCGCGCTGCAGATGGCCTTCGAGGAGGTCGGCGACGAGATCGCCTGCGTCATCACCGAAGCAGCCGCCGCCAACATGGGCGTCGTGCCACCCCTGCCGGGGTTCTCCCAGGGGCTGCGTGATCTTTGTACGGCGTACGGCGCGCTGATGATCTCCGACGAGGTGATGACCGGGTTCCGGGTGTCGCGGGCCGGCTGGTTCGGCCTGGAGGGCGTCGAAGCCGACCTGCTGACCTTCGGCAAGGTGATGGGTGGCGGGCTGCCGGCCGCGGCGTTCGGCGGCCGGGCCGACGTGATGGGGCATCTTGCCCCGGCCGGGCCGGTCTACCAGGCCGGGACGCTGTCGGGCAATCCGATCGCGGTGGCGGCCGGCCTCACCACACTGCGGCACTGCACGGTGGAGGTCTACCAGCAGGTCGACGCCACCGCGGCGACGATCGCACGGCTGACGTCGGAGGCGCTCTCGGCCGCGGGCGTGGCTCACCGGCTCAATACGGCGGGATCGCTGTTCAGCGTCTTCTTCTGCGATCACGCCGTCGTCGACTACGCGACCGCGACCCGGCAGGCCACCGCCCGCTACACCGCCTTCTTCCACAGCATGCTCAGCCAGGGGGTCTACCTGCCGCCCTCGGCGTACGAAGCGTGGTTCGTCAGCGCCGCCCACGACGATGCGGCGCTCGACCGGGTCGCGGCCGCGCTGCCCGCTGCCGCGCAGGCCGCCGCCGCGGTGCGGGCGCCGGACGTCGTGGTGCCCGCGACCGCCGCGGACCGGGCATGAAGACCACCGTCCACCTGCTGCGGCACGGTGAGGTGTTCAACCCCGGCAAGGTGCTCTACGGCCGGCTCCCCGGCTTCGGCTTGTCCGAGGACGGTCGGCGGATGGCCCGCGACGCGGCCGAGGTGCTGCGCGGTCGCGACGTCGCCGAGGTCGTCGCCTCACCGCTGCAGCGGGCGCAGGAGACGGCCGCCCCGATCGGCGCCGTCTTCGGGCTGGCCGTCACCACCGACGAGCGGCTGATCGAGAGCGGGAACGTCTTCGAGGGGACCCGGGTCGGGGTCGGCGACGGCGTGCTGAAGAACCCGGCGAACTGGCGGCACCTCTGGGATCCCGTCACGCCGTCCTGGGGGGAGGCCTATGCCGAGGTGGCTGCCCGGATGCTGGCCGCGGCCACCGACGTACGTGACCGGGTGCTCGGTCACGAGGCGGTCTGCGTCAGCCACCAGCTGCCGATCTGGATCGTCCGGCGCTCGGTCGAGGGGCGCCGGCTCTGGCACCGCCCCGACCGCCGACAGTGCGGGCTCGCCTCGCTCACCTCACTGACCTGGGACGACGACCGCCTGGTCACCGTGACCTACGCCGAGCCGGCCGGTGAGGCCGGTCGCCGAGCCGGCAAGGGCGCCTGAGGCGTCCCCTTCGGCCCGCACGGCCCGGCGAACGCCACCCGGCGGCGGGGGAGATCGCCGACCTCCCTCGCCGTCCCGGTGATCCACGGAAGCTCGGGCACCTCCGCAACGATCATCCGGGTGCCCAACCTTCCGTGGATCTTGGCGAAAGGGCGTCGTGGAGCCGCGGGGGGCCACTTCCCCCGTCGTACGACGAGTTGGAAGCCGACATTGCATGGCATAAGGGGCCACGGCCATGGGGGAAGTGGCGGCCGACGAGCCCGACGCGCGCCCGGCTCGAGGCTTCGACGCGGCGAACCCGGCCGCAGCCCGGTGATCCGCTGTCAACGCTGGGGGCTGCCGACATCCACGACCACAACAGCAGCAAAGGCTCACCGATCGAGGCGACGGCGAGCGCGACCGAGCGTGGCCCGCAGCAGGAACGCCTCCGCTTCCCTGCCGTTGTGGTCGCTGCGCTGCGCAGCTGCCCCTCGCGACCAGCCACTGCGAAGGCCAGCCGGATGATCTTTGCGCAGGGGTCCAATCGTGGGCGTGGTGGCGCGACCACCTCGGCAGGCCCCCGGCCCGCCGGCACCGGACGGAAGCGGACCACACCCGGTAGGCAGCACCCCTGGCGATGACCGACACTGGAGGGGCCCGCCCCGCCGACGTCAGGCCGCTCTCGATGCCCCGCTCGACCCGCACCCCCGTCGCCGCGACGGGCCTGCTGCTGGCGTGCGTCCTCGCCACGTCGGCGTGCACGGGATCGACCGGCACCAACGCCAATGCGGCATCGAGCCCGCAGCTCAAGGGCGTCGGCGGGCTCGACACCGGAGTGTTCCCGGCCGCGGCCCGGCGGACCGCCCCGAAGCTTGCCGGCACAACCCTCGCCGGGGCGCAGCTCGACGTCGAGTCACTGCGCGGGAAGGTCGTCGTGCTGAATTTCTGGGCTTCCTGGTGCGCCCCGTGCCGGGCTGAGGCCCGCAACCTCAACGCCGTCTACGCGCAGACCAAGCAGCTCGGCGTCGCGTTCGTCGGCGTCGACATCAAGGACGACGACTCGGCCGCGCGGGCCTACCAGCGGGCCAAAGGAGTCGCCTACCCGTCCCTGTACGACGAGGCAGGGGCGCTCCTGCTCGAGTTCCGCGGCTCGGCTCCGCAGTCGCCGCCGACGACGCTGATCCTGGACCGTCGAGGTCGGGTCGCCGCCCGCTTCGTCCAGCCGGTGACCGAGGCCGAGCTGCTCGCTCCCGTCCAGGCGCTCGCGGCCGAGAACGCCTGAGCCAGTGGGTATCGCCGACACGTTCGTCGCAACCGTCACCGACGGGCCGCTGCTGTTCGCGCTGCCGGTCGCGGCCGCGGCCGGGCTTGTGTCGTTCCTCTCGCCATGCGTGCTGCCGCTCGTACCCGGCTACCTGTCCTACGTCACCGGCCTGACCGGCGCCGACCTCTCCGCCCCCGCTGGACAGATGCCAGTCGGCAATCGCGCCGACGGTGCCCTCCTGGTCGCCGCCCCACCGGCGACCGAAGCTGCACCGCGCGGTCGGGTGCTCGCCGGCAGTGTCCTGTTCGTGCTCGGCTTCAGCGCGGTCTTCGTCAGCGAGGGCGCGCTGTTCGGCGGCCTGGGGGCGGCCCTGCTCGTGCACCGGGAGATCGTCGACCGGGTGCTCGGCGCCCTGACCGTGCTGCTCGGCCTGTCGTTCCTCGGGCTCGTGCCGGGTCTGCAGCGGGAGGTCCGGTTCCACCGACTGCCCGCGGCTGGGCTCGCCGGCGCTCCGCTGCTGGGCGTGCTGTTCGGGGTCGGCTGGACCCCGTGCATCGGCCCGACCCTCGGCGCGGTGCAGACCCTCGCCTATACCCAGGCCAGCGCCGGCCGCGGGGCCATCCTCACCGCGGCGTACTGCCTGGGGCTCGGGGTGCCCTTCGTCCTGACCGGGCTCGCGTTCCGGCGGGCGCTCGGTGCGTTCGCGGTCGTCAAGCGGCACTACGCGCTCGTCATGCGGATCGGCGGCGGGCTGCTCGTGGTGGTCGGGTTGCTGCTCGTCAGCGGGCTGTGGGAGCACCTGATGATCCAGCTGCGGGTGCTCGTGGCCGGCACCACGACGGTGCTCTGAGATGACCGTCGACCAGCAGCCGGTCGAGGACGACGCGACCCGGCTGTCCACCCAGCCGCGCGCCGTCCAGCCGCTGCAGCCGGTCGCCAAGGGCGCCCGTCGGCAGCTCCTCGCGCCCTACCGCCGGGCCTGGCGCCAGCTCACCAGCATGCGGACCGCGCTGCTGCTGCTGTTCCTGCTGGCGCTCGCGTCGGTCCCCGGCGGTTTCCTGCCGCAGCGGCGGATCAACCCGATCCGCGTCACGACGTACATCCGCGACCACCCGACGGTCGGGCCGCTGCTCGACAAGCTCTCGATGTACGACGTGTTCAGTTCGCCGTGGTTCTCGGCGATCTACCTGTTGCTGTTCGTGTCCCTGGTGGGCTGCCTCGGGCCGCGGATCCGGCTGCACGCCAGGGCATTGCGGGCCAAGCCGCCGAAGGCACCGGCAACCCTGTCGCGGCTGCCGGTCTCGGACCGCTGGGAATCCGGCTCCGACGAGGCGGCTGTCCTGGAGCAGGCCCGCGCCGCACTCAAGGGCTGGCGGGTCGTCGAGCGGGACGGTCAGATCTCCGCCGAGAAGGGTTATCTGCGCGAGACCGGCAACCTGATCTTCCACGTCTCCCTCGTGCTGTTGCTCATCGGCATCGCGATCGGCGCGTTCGCCGGTTTCAAGGGGACCGTGCTCGTGCGCGAAGGCAAGGGGTTTTCCAACGCGATCCTGAACTACGACGACATCAATCCCGGCCGCCGGTTCCGGGGCGGTTCGCTGGAGCCGTTCACCTTCGACCTCACCGACTTCCGGGCGACCTACACCACCGACGGCAAGGCGCTGACGTTCGACGCACAGGTCCGCTGGGCCCGCGGGCAGGGCCAGCCGATGACGCCGTACGACATCCGGGTCAACCATCCGCTGCACATCGGCGCGGCCAAGATCTATCTGGTCGGGCACGGCTACGCCCCGGTCGTCCGGGTGCGCGATCCGAAGGGCAACGTGGCGCTCGACCAGGCTGTGCCCTGCCTGCCGCAGGACCCGAGGTTCCTGTCCAACTGCGTGATCAAGGTGCCGGACGCCGTGCCGCAGCAGCTGGGTTTCCAGGGGGTGTTCACCCCGACCACGGTGCAGGACGCGAACGGCCGGGTCGGTTCGGCCGGCCCGGCGCCGGCCCGACCGGTGCTCACGCTGGTCGCCTACACCGGCGACCTGCAGGTCGACGCCGGCACCCCGCAGTCGGTCTACGCACTCGACACGACGCGGATGACCCCGCTCGACAAGGGCGTCGCGCACGCGCTCGAGCCCGGCCAGACGCTGCGGCTACCGGGCGGATCATCATTGACGTACGTCGGCACCAAGGAGTGGGCCACCTTCCAGGTCACCCAGGACCCCGGCAAGGGGATCGCGCTGGTCGCGGCCGTCGGCATGGTCGGTGGGCTGCTGCTGTCGCTGTTCGTGCGCCGCCGCCGGCTCTGGGTGCGGGTCCTCCCGGCAGGCGGCTCGCCCGCGGACCGTCGTACCGTGGTAGAGGTCGGTGGGCTCGCCCGCACCGATCCCGAGGCGTTCGCCGCGGAGTTCGCCGAGCTGGGCACGCGGTTGCGCGCCCGCACCGCTGTCGTCATGGAGGAGTGAGCGTGCCCGACCAGGGCCTTGGCCAGGTCAGCGACCTACTGTTGTTTGCCGCGACGGTGTTCTACGCGCTGGCCATGCTGGGCCTGGCCGGTGAGCAGGCTTCCCGCCGGGCCCGCCGGGTGACGCTCGCCGCGACCCCGGTCCAGGCCCGCGTCCTCGTCGGTGCCGGCGGCCCGCCCGTCACAACCGTCGCCGGCGGCCCGGCCCCGCCACCCGCGACGCGCTCCACGGCTGGGCTACTCGGGCTGGCGCTGGCAGGCGCCGGCTGGGCGGTGCACGTCGCTTCGCTGGTGGCCCGCGGCTTCGCCGCGCACCGGGTGCCGTGGGGCAACATGTACGAGTTCTCCAGCGCCGCGGCGCTGTCGGCCGTGACGGTGTTCCTCGTCCTGGTGGCCCGCCGGCGGATCGACCGGGCCCTCGGTGCGTTCGTGCTGCTGCCGGTCGTGCTCTACCTCGGGCTCGCCGGGACCGTGCTCTACACCGCTGCCGGTCCGCTCGTCCCGGCGCTCAACTCCTACTGGATCAAGATCCACGTGGCAGCGGCGGTGATGTCTTCCGGGGCGTTCCTGCTGTCGGGGGTCGTCGCCCTGCTCTACCTCACCCGGGTGCGGTACGACGCGGCCCTCGTTGCCCGCCGTACGGTGCGATTCCCGCTCTCGATCGGCGCGGCGCTGCCGCCGGCGCCGTCACTGGACCGGGTGTCGTACTCGATCATCGCGTTCGCCTTCCCGGTCTGGACCTTCGCGATCATCGCCGGGGCGATCTGGGCCGAGTCGGCCTGGGGTCGCTACTGGGGCTGGGACCCCAAGGAGACCTGGTCGTTCATCACCTGGGTGCTCTACGCCGGTTATCTGCACGCCCGCGCGACCGCCGGCTGGAAGGGCACGAAGGCGGCCAAGGTCGCCGTCGCCGCGGCCGGAGCGCTCATCGTCGACTACTACGTCGTGAACATTTTCGTCGTCGGGCTGCACAGCTACGCCTGAACGCTGGTCAGCTGCCGTCGGCCTCGCGGGCGCGGCGCTCCTGCTCGGCCTTGCGGCGCTGGGCGTCGGTCCGGGCCTTGAGCGAGGCGAGGAACGCCTCGTCCTCGTCCGGCGAGGTGGCGACGGCCCGTCCCGGCCGGTCGTACTCCGCCGGGATCCCCCG
>JAYSQK010000333.1:0-3770 GCA_043721555.1 Frankiales bacterium | reverse complement strand
GTCTACGCGCTGTCCGAGACCTGCGCGCCGGTGACCTGGTTGGCGGACGGCGACGACCGGCCCGGCACGGTCGGCCGGGCGGTGCCGACCTGCGACCTGCGGCTGGTCGGGCCGGCCGGCGAGCTCGAGGTCCGCGGCCCGGCCGTCACACCCGGCTACTGGGGCGACGAGCCGACCCCCCTCACCCCGGACGGCTGGCTGCGCACCGGCGACCTCGCCCGGATCGACGCCGACGGGTTCGTCACGATCGGCGGCCGGGCGGTCGACCTGCTCATCCGCGGCGGCGTCAACGTCTACCCGGCCGAGGTCGAGCGGGCCCTGCTGTCGACCGGCCGGCTCGCCGACGCGGCCGTCGTCGGGCTGCCCTCCCCCGTCGCCGGGGTCAAGGTCGCCGCCGCCGTGGTGCTGCTCGCCGGCGCCGCCCTGGACCGGCCGGCCCTCCAGCAGGCCGTGCACGACGCGCTCGGCGCGCACGCCGTGCCCCGCCGCATCCGGGCGGTCGGCGAGTTGCCCCGCAACCGGCACGGCAAGATCGACCGGCCGGCCGTCGCCGCCCTGTTGGACCTACCGTGAGGCGGCTCGCAGCCGCCTGCGGGCTGCTCGCCCCGACCGCGTTCGTCGGTGCCTGGCTGGTCGCGGGCGGCCGCACGCCGGGCTACTCGCCGGTCCGCGACCACATCAGCGACCTGGCCCGCACCGACGCCGCCCAACGCCACCTGATGACCGCGGGCTTCATCGCCTTCGGGCTGCTGCTGCCGGTCTTCGCGGTCGTCCTGTCCCGCGCCCTGCACCGGCCCCCGGTGCTGCTGAGCGTCGGGGTCGCCGGCGTGTCGACGCTCGGGGTGGCGGCCTTCCCGGTCGACAGCCACGGCACGCTGCACGCGGCGAGCGCCTTCGCCGGCTACGTCGCGACCGCCGCCTCCCCCCTGCTCGCCGCGCGCGTCCTGCCCGGCCCGGGCCGAGTCGCGTCGTACGCCGTGGGGGTGCTCAGTGCGGTCGCCCTCACGATCTCGGTGGTCGGACCGCACTCGGGGCTGTGGCAGCGCACCGGGCTGACCGTCGTCGACCTCTGGTACGCCGTCCTTGGCGTTGCCCTGCTGGGGGGCTGGCGTGCAACGCGCTGAATGGCTGCAGCTGCTGGGTCTCGCCGACGACGAGGTGCCGCAGCTGTTGGTGCTGGAGGGCACCTGGTGGCGCGAAAAAGCCTTGGCAGCAAGGCTTCCGCTGCTGACCGAGGTCCGCGAGACCGGGATGCCCGACCTCTGGTGGGGTCGCTGGAAGGGCGTGCCGGTCGCCTACTGCACCGCGTACGGCGCGGCCCGGGCGGTCGAGCCGGTGCACGTGCTCGGGCTCTGCGGCACCCCGGTGGCCGTCCAGATCGGCTCCTGCGGCGGGTTGCAGCCGCACGTCCGCACCGGCGACATCGTGCTGTCGTCCGCGGCAACCATCGGTGAGGGCGCGTCCCGCTACTACGGCGGCTCGGGCGTGTCGAGGCCCGATCCCGAGCTGGTCACTCAGGCTGCGGCCCTGCTCGACCCGCCCGTCCACGTCGGTCCGACGGTCAGCACCGACGCCCTACTCGCGCAGCCACCGGCCCTGATCGAGCAGTGGGCCGGGGGCGGTCACCTCGGCGTGGACATGGAGACCTCGGCGGTCTTCTCGGCGGCGACCGCCTTCGGGGTGCGGGCCACCTCGATGCTGTTCGTCTGGGACGAGCTGCCGGGCCGGTCGTGGACCGAGACCTTCGAGCCCGCAGAGGTCGCGGCCCAGCAGCGCGCCAGTGCCGCGCTGTTCCCCGCCGCCCTCGGGCTGCTGCCGTAACCTGGGGCAGCCAATGACCCTGGAGGCTGCTCGCGCATGACCCGGATCGCCGTCTGCGGTGGCGTCTACTCCAATCCCTACGCCCTGCGCGCCTTCATCGACGACGCACGGGCTAGAGGCGCCGAGCAGCTCTGGTGCCTGGGCGACCTCGGTGGCTACGGCGCGGAACCGGACGCCGTCTGGCCGCTGCTGCTCGACAACGACGTCCTCGTCGTCGCCGGCAACTACGACGTGGCGATCGGCCGCGGCGACACCGACTGCGGCTGCGGCTATACCGATCCCCGTGACAACGAGTTCGCCCAGCTGATGTACGACTACACCCTCGCCAACACGAGTCGCGACTACGCGCAGTGGATGACGACGTTGCCGACCGAGCGGCGGATCGTGCAGGACGGCGTCGACGTGCACCTCGTGCACGGCTCGACGCTGGCCCTCAACGACTTCTGGTGGGAGTCGCTCGACGAGACCCAGCACCGGATGCGGGTGCAGGAGTCGGGCGCCGACCTCGTCATGTGCACCCACTCCGGCCTGCCATGGACCAGGGAGGTCGGTGACACCCTGGTGGTCAACGTCGGCGTGCTCGGCCGGCCGGCCAACGACGGGCGGCGCGAGGTCTGGTACGCCATGGTCGACCTCGTCGACGGCCGGGCCAGCGCCGAGCTCGTGCCGCTCGCCTATGACTGGCAGGCGCAGGCCGCCTCGATGCGCGCCGGCGGGCTGCCGGAGGCGTTCGTCGAGACCGTCGAGACCGGCTGGTGGACAACGTGTCTCGAGGTCGTCCCACCCTACGAGCGGTCCAAGGGGCGCTATCAGCTCTATCGGTCAGCCCTGCCGGACGGTTTCGAGCAGGAGCAAGTCAGCTGGGCCGACGCGCCCGAGGTCGTCGACGACGGGCTGCCGGTGGTGCCGCTGTTCGGCTCGCCGCTGTTCCCACCCCGGCTGTGGCTCTACACCAACTTCCACTGCAACCTGGCCTGCTCCTACTGCTCGGTGGCTTCGAGCCCGCAGGCCCGTAAGCGGTCGGTCGGCCTCGACCGCTTCCGCGCGCTCGTCGACGAAGCGGTCGCCGAAGGGTTCACCGAGATCTACGTCACCGGCGGCGAGCCTTTCCTCGAGCCCGACATCGTCGAGATGGTGCTCTACGCAACCGATCGACTCGACGTCGTGCTGCTCACCAACGGCATGCTCTACCAGGGCTGGCGGCTCGAGCAGCTCAGGCGACTGGCCGGGCGTGAGCGGCTCGTCCTGCAGACCTCGATCGACGCGGCCTCGGCCCCAGGCCATGACGTCAACCGGGGGGCCGGGTCCTGGCAGAAGGCCATGGACGGCCTGGCGCTCGCCAAGGGCCTGCTGTTGCCGGTGCGCGTCGGGATGACGGCGACCCCCGCCAACGCCCACGAGATCGAGCCGCTGCGGGCGCTGCTGGCCGGCCTGGGCATTACCGGCAAGGACTTCGCCGTACGCCCGCTGGTGGCCCGTGGTTTCTCCACCGACGGTGCGGTCATCGACGACGGCAACACGGTGCCCGAGTTGACCGTCACCGCCGACGGGGTGCACTGGCACCCGGCCGGCGCGGACGTCGACACCAGCCCTGACATGCTGCTCGCCAAGCACCCCTCCACCGACGAATGGGTGTCGCTGGCCGAGGGCAAGCGGCTCGCCGTCGAGCATTTCCTGACCCTCCGTCGCGCCGACGGATCCCTGCCCCTCGTCTACAACTGCGCCGTCTAGGAGCCCGACATGACCCTCACCACCGACGCTGCCGTCGAGCAGTCCGTCGTGGAGCGCTACGGCGCCGGCGCCCAGGCCGTCGAGGCGGCGCTGTGCTGCCCGGTCGACTACGACCCGCGCTTTCTCACCGTCATCCCGCAGGAGGTGCTCGACCGCGACTACGGCTGCGGCGACCCCAGCACCCACCTGCTCGAGGGCGAGACGGTCCTCGACCTCGG
>JAYSQK010000332.1:0-5141 GCA_043721555.1 Frankiales bacterium | reverse complement strand
CTGCTTGACCGCGCTGGCCTGCAGATCGGCTGGGTTTGAGCCGAAGTCGGGCTCGGTGAGACCGAAACAGCCCAGCACCTCGCCGGT
The DNA here is from genome assembly GCA_043721555.1 of Frankiales bacterium. GTDB lineage: Bacteria > Actinomycetota > Actinomycetes > Mycobacteriales > SCTD01 > JAYSQK01. The sequence goes on along the minus strand of JAYSQK010000332.1, from coordinate 5,054 downwards.
CGCCATCCGCGGCAGCCACTGCTGCTTCTGCTCCTCCGTGCCCCACCGGTCAATCGACCCGGCCACCAGGCCCAGGTGCACCGACACGATCGAGCGGACGTTGGCGTCGCCCCGGCCGAGCTCCTCGATCAGCAGGACGTAGGACAGCGGGTCGGCCCCTCCCCCGGCGTACTGCTCCGGGATCGACATGCCGATGAAGCCGGTCTCCCGCAGCCCGTCCAGCGCCTCCTGCGGGAAGCGTTCCTCCCGGTCGTTGGCGAGCGAGGGTGGCGAGACGACGTCATCCACCCAGGTCTTGATCGCCTTGCGCACGGCCTCCTGGTCGGGGCTCAGCGTCATGTCCATCGGGCTGCCTCCTGCGCACTGTCGGCTCGGCGGCCGGCCGGCCCGCCCGCACCACCTTTGCACTGCCGGGGGAGCGGACGCGAGTCGGTCACCCGCAACCCCCACTTCCGCGATCTTGACGATCTGGTCGCCCTCATCGGCGTGTCGGCGACCAGATCGTCAAGATCGGCGCGGGTTGGGGGTCGGGGTCAGGACGCCTTCTTGCGCGTCGCGCCTCCACGGCCGCGCAGCGTCGCGCCGGATTCGGAGAGGATGCGATGCACGAAGCCGTAGGAACGGCCGGATCCCTCGGCGAGCACCCGGATGCTCTCGCCCTTCTCGTATTTCTTCTTCAGATCGGCCGCCAGCTTGCTGCGGTCGTCGCCGGTCACCCGGCTGCCCTTCTTGAGATCTGCCACTTGTCCTGCCTTCCTGCTGTCGGAGTCACGTCGATGATCACTTACTACCGCGCTCACGGCATCTCGAACCGCACTCCGCGCAACCGGGTGCCGCTGCCAGGCCCACTACCGTGCAGGCCATGCCCACGCGCACTGCCGTCGGGCCCGGTCGGGCGGCGCTGCCCGCCGAGGTCCGGGACGCGCTGACGTGGACCACGGTGGTGGTGTTCGGGCTGGCGGTCTCGGCGGTCTTCGTCGGGCTGGGCCTGCACCTCGGGACGGCCTCGGCGCCGTTCACCGGCGCCTACCGCACCAAGGTGGTGGCCGGCAGTGTGCTCGCGCCGGTGGTCGCTGTCGTGGTCCTGCAGGCGGTACGCCGGGGCGTGCACGAGCGGCTGGGATGGCCCGCCCTGCTGGCCGGCGGTTGGTTCGCGGCGCTGCTGTGGTCGTTGGCCCTGGCGGTCGTCGATGGCGGCAACGGGTTGGCCCGGCCGGTCGCCGACCCGACGGAATACCTGGTGGACGCCCGGGCTCTGCAGCACCCGGCGGCGTTCGTGCGCACGTTCGTGGCGCAGTCCCTCCAGCACTCCGTCGCGACCCGGCAGCATCCACCGGGACCGGTGTTGCTGCTCTGGGCGATCCGACCACTCGGCCTGGTCCGCCCGACGGCGATCGGGATCGCCATCACCGTGGTTGGCGCGCTCGTGGTGCCGCTCGTGGCGATGAGCGTCCGGCCGGTCTGCGGCGAGCTGGCGGCGCGCCGGCTGGTCCCGATCCTGGCGCTGGCGCCCTGGGCGGTCTGGACGGCCGTGTCGATGGACGCGGTCACCAGCACCGTGTGCGCCGCCTCGATCTGCTGCGGGGTCCAGGCGGGCGTCCCGCACCGGTCCCGCTGGTGGGCCGCCGCGGCCGGTTTGCTGCTCGGCGGCGCGGCCCTGTTCTCCTACTCCGCAGTGTGGCTGGCGGCCACCCTCATCGCGGTCTGGTTCGTCCGCCGCCGGCCGGTGCTCAACGTCGTCGCCGGGGCTGCCGCGCTGGTGCCACTGGGGCTGGCCCGGGTGGCCGGATTCGTCTGGCCCGACGGGCTGAGCGCGGCCCAGGTCGACTTCTCCACCCGGATCGGGCCGCAGCGCTCGTGGGTCCTGTGGGCACCGCTCGATCTGCTGATCCTGGTGATCGCCTGCGGGCCGGCGCTCATGTCGGCAATCCGACGGGCGCGACTGACGCCGGGCTGGCCGTTCGTCGTCGGCGCCGGACTCGGCGTCGGGTTCGCCCTGCTCAGCGGGCTGTCCCGCGGCGAGGTGGAGCGGTCCTGGTTGCCGTTCTTCCCGTGGCTGCTGGTCCCGGCCGTCGCGCCCGAGATCGCCGGCGGCGAGCCGGGTCGCACCCCGGTGCTGCTGGTCGGGCTCGGCGCCGCCGTGGGCGTCGTCGTCGAAGCAGTGCTGCTGACGGCCTGGTGAGCGCCGCCCGCCAAGATGGACCGGTGCCCCGGACCCGTGCGCCGCTCGCCCTCGCCCTGCTCGTCGCTGCCTGCTCGACCGGCACCACAGCCGCCGCCCGCCCCCCGCGGGTCCCCGAGCCATCGGCCGCCGCCGGCCCGGTCAGCAAAGCCACCCTGCAGGCGGCCCTGCTGCTCCCGTCGCAGCTGCCGAAGGCGCCCAGCCTGCAGACCTACGCCGATCCGGGCCTGGTCCGGCTGGGCGACCCGCGGCTCTCGCTCTGCCGGCCGATCGGTCCGGCCGCGCCACACGAGGTCGCCAACGTGCTCGCCAAACCCGAGACACCGGGCCAGGCAGTCATCTTCGAGGTGGTCAACGCCTACGCCGATGCCGCGGCGGCGCACACGGCCTGGGCGGGCGACCTGGCCGCGGCAACCGCTTGCCCGGCGTACGACGTGGGTGGGTCGAAGGTGCGGCTGACCGACCTCGGTCCGGTGGCCGTGCCTGGCCCGGCGCGCGCCTTCCACTACCGGCTGCGCACCCCGGACGTGGTGACCGGCGACGCGCGGACGGTGGCCGTCAAGGGAGCCTGGACCGTGGTGCTGAGCGGCTACGGCAGACCGGCCGACGGGCGCGAGATGCTCGCCTATCAGGCAGCGCTCATGGTCAACGCGCTGGCGAGACTGCCTGCGCCGTAGCTGAAGTGGATTGCAGTCGGGCCATCAGCTCCTGCAGGGTGGCGCGCGCGCCGTGCTGCCGGAGAGCGGCGAGCGCGACCCGGTAGGCCTCGACGAACCTGCTGTCGTCGACCAGATCGCCGAACACCTCGCGCTGCGCGACGAACGCCAGCGGCTCCGTCCGCGAACCGGTTGCCGCCGCCATCAGCGGCTCACGCAGCCGGTCCACCACCTCGATCGGCTCGCCACGCTCGTCCACACCCTCGTTGTAGCGGGTCCAACTCGCGACAACAGCCACCGCACAGTCGATCGGCCCGCCAGAAGCAAGGTTGTGGCGCAACACCGGCAGCAGCCATTTGGGGATCCGGTCGGAGCCCTCGGCGCACAAGCGGGCGACGGTGTCGCGCACCTCGGCGTTGGAGAACCGCTCGATCAACTGGTGCTTGTAGCGCTCGAGATCCACGCCCGGGACGGCCGCGAGCGTGGGGGTCGCCTCCCGATCCATGTAGGCCAGCAGGAAGGAGGCGAACAGCGGGTCCTGGCAGACCTCGTGCACCAGGCGGTAACCGCTGAGGTAGCCCGAATAGCACAGGGCCTGATGGCTCGCGTTGAGCAGCCGCAGCTTCATCAGTTCGTACGGCTCCACGTCGTGCACGAGCTGCACGCCGGCATCCTCGAAGGGCGGCCGGCCCATCGAGAAGGAGTCCTCGAGCACCCACTGGGTGAACGGCTCGCACATCACCGGCCACAGGTCGTCGATGCCGAACCGGCGGGCCACTTCGGCACGGTCCTCATCGGTCGTGACCGGCGTGATCCGGTCGACCATGGAGTTGGGGAAGTGCACCTCGCGACACACCCAGTCGCCGAGTGTCGGGTCGCGCATCGTGGCGTACGCCGAGAAGCTGCGGCGCGCGACATCACCGTTGCCCTGGATGTTGTCGCAGGACATCACCGTGAATGGCGGGGCCCCGGCCGCTCGGCGCCGCACCAGCGCCTCGGTCACGAGCCCGAAGACGGTTGCCGGCACCGCGCCCGGTTCGAGATCACGCAGGACCGCCGGGTCGCGGCGCAGGAACGCCCCGTCGACGCTGTCGATGTTGTAGCCGCCCTCGGTGACGGTCAGCGACACGATGCGGGTGGACGGATCGGCGAGCTTGGCAAGGACCGCCTCGGGGTCGTCCGGGGCGAACAGATATTCCACGACCGAACCGATGATCCTGGGCTCATAGGTGCCGTCGGCGTGCTTCACGACGAGGGTGAACAGGCCGTCCTGGGCGTCCAGGGCATGCTGCATCCGACGGTCGGACGCCAGCACGCCGACGCCACAGATCCCCCAGTCGAGCGCCTGCCCGGCGTTCATCAGGGCATCGACGTACATCGCCTGGTGCGCCCGGTGGAAGCCCCCGACCCCGAAGTGGACGATGCCCGTGCGGACGCGACTGCGGTCGTAGCTGGGGACGGCTACCCGGGCGGCGAGCTCAGGCAGACCCAGCGAACTCAAGGTGGACATGCGTCATCCTCTCGTCGGGCATGCTGCGTTGACACGACCCTCGAACAGGGGCCGGGGAGGAGGTTCGGCGTGACCTCGCTGGTAGCCGGTATCGACAGCTCTACCCAGTCCTGCAAGGTGGTTGTGCGCGACGCCGAGACCGGCCGCCTGGTACGAGAGGGCCGGGCCGCCCACCCGGACGGCTCGGAGGTGCACCCGGACGCCTGGGAGCAAGCGCTGCGGCTCGCGAGCGAACAGGCTGGCGGTCTTGCCGACGTCGCGGCGGTCGCGGTGGGCGCCCAGCAGCACGGGATGGTGTGCCTGGACGGCGCCGGGCAGGTCGTCCGCCCGGCGCTGCTGTGGAACGACACCCGGTCCGCGCCGGCGGCCGCCGACCTGGTGTCGGAGCTCGGCGCCCGCGAGTGGGCGCTGGCCGTGGGGTCGGTGCCGGTGGCGTCGTTCACCGTCAGCAAGCTGCGCTGGCTGGCCGAGCACGAACCCGAGTTGGCCGGGCGCACCGCCGCGGTGTGCCTGCCGCACGACTGGCTGACCTGGCGCCTCGGCGCGACCGGCGACCTGGCCGCGCTGGTCACCGACCGCGGTGACGCCAGCGGTACGGGCTACTGGTCGCCGGCAACCGGCAGCTACCGGCTCGATTTGCTGCGGCGGGCGATCGGTTCCGAGCCCCACCTGCCTCGGGTGCTCGGTCCGGCCGAGCCGGCTGGGC
>JAYSQK010000331.1:0-3207 GCA_043721555.1 Frankiales bacterium | reverse complement strand
TAGAGCAACGCGCCGAAGGTGGCGAGCGCAGTCAGCAGCACCACGTTGACGGCGGCGAGCAACGCTGCGATCCCGACGAACCGCGACGAGGTGAGCGGCGGCGCACCACCCTTCACGTCGGTGACGGCGGTGTTGACGCTCTTGGGTACGCCGAGCTGGTCGAGCACGTTGTAGAGCACGAAGCCGGCCACGATCGTGACGACGCCCAGGAACAGTGAAATAAGCAAGCTGAGTACGAAGACTGACCAGGGGTCGATCCGGCGCAGCGAGAGCCGCGCCCGACGCGACCGCTGGACCGGTCGGGTCACCGGGCCGGTGGGCGCACCACCGGGGCCACGCCGATCCGGACCACGGTCGCCCGGTCGTGGTGCAACCGGTGCACCAGCACCCGTGCCACCAGCACCCGGCCCACCACCAGCACCCGGTACGCCGGGGCCGCGGCCGTCCGCCCCGGGCCAGCCCGGCAGGCCAGGCCGTCCCCCCGGTGGACCCGAAGGATCCTGCGGGGTTGCTCTGGGGAGCGGCAACGGCGTCGGCCTCGGGGGCACCCCACTGCTCTGCGGTGCCGGCGGGCGTCCCGGTGGCTGGCCGGCAGCGCCCGGTCCGTCGCTCACGACTCGACCTCGTCAGCGATGTCGTCCTGCGGTCCGTCGCCGTCCCCGGCCGGATCGTCATCGTCCAGCTCGGGAACGGCTTCGGCCTCCCGGTTCCTGGCGACCGCCACGATGGTGTCGCCGTCACCGAGCGCCATCAGCTTCACGCCACCGGTGGGTCGGGACAAGAACCGCAACCCGGTCGTGGAGAACCGGATGATCACGCCGCTGCTGGTGATGGCGAACAGCTCGTCGCCGTCGTGGACGACCAGGGCCCCGACGAGCGAACCGCGGCGTTCCTCGATCCGGGCGGTGAGCACGCCGGAGCCACCTCTGCCTTGGGGGCGGTACTCCGACAGCTTGGTGCGCTTGCCGAAGCCACCGTCGGTGACGACCATCAGGGCGACGTCGGCAGCTTCGGAGGCGTCGCTCGACTCGTCGGCAACCTGCATCGCGAGCAGTTCGTCGTCGGCGCCGAGCCGCATCCCGATGACGCCGGAGGTGGCCCGGCCCATCGGCCGAAGCGCCTCGTCGTCGGCCTTGAACCGGATCGACTGTGCCTTGCGGCTGACCAGCAGCAGGTCGTCCTCGGAGCTCACGAGCGCAGCGGCCAGCAGTTCGTCGTCCTCGCGCAGGTTGAGGGCGATGAGGCCGTTGGACCGCCCGTTGTCGAACTCACCCAACGAGGTCTTCTTGACCAGGCCGCGTTTGGTGGCGAGCACGAGATACGGGGCCACACCGTAGTCCTTGATGTCCATGACCTGGGCGATGTGCTCGTCGGGCTGGAAGGCCAGCACGTTGGCGACATGCTGGCCGCGGGCGTTGCGGTTGGCCTCCGGCAGCTCGTGCGCCTTCGCCCGGTAGACCCGGCCCTTGTTGGTGAAGAACAAGATCCAGTGATGGGTCGTCGTCACGAAGAAGTGCTCGACGATGTCGTCCTGCTTCAGGGCCGCACCCTGGACACCCTTGCCCCCTCGGCGTTGTGACCGGTAGAGCTCGGTCTTGGTCCGCTTGGCATAGCCACCGCGGGTCACGGTGACGACGACGTCCTCCTGGGCGATCAGGTCCTCCGCGCTCATGTCGCCCTCGAACGGGATGATCCGGGTGCGCCGCTCGTCGCCGTAGCGGGCGGTGATCTCGTGCAGCTCCTCGCCGATGATCCGGCGCTGCCGGACCGGGTCGGCCAGGATCGCTTGCAAGTCGGCGATCTCGGCTTCACGCTCGGCGAGCTCGTCCAGGATGCGTTGCCGCTCCAGCGCCGCCAGCCGGCGCAGCTGCATGTCCAGGATGGCCCGGCCCTGCACCTCGTCGATCTCGAGCAGCTCCATCAGCTGGCTCAGCGCAGCCTCCGCGCTGTCGGCCGCCCGGATCAGGGCGATCACGTCGTCGAGCCGATCCAGGGCCTTGGCAAGCGCCCGCAGGATGTGCGCGCGCTCCTCGGCCTTGCGCAGCTGGTAGCGGGTCCGCCGGACGATGACCTCGACCTGATGGTCGACGTAGAAGCGGACGAACTCATCGAGCCGCAACGTGCGCGGGACCCCATCGACGATGGCCAGCATGTTGCAGCCGAAGGTGTACTGCAGCTGGGTGTGCTTGTAGAGGTTGTTGAGCACGACCTTGGCGACCGCGTCGCGCTTGAGCACGATGACCAGGCGCTGGCCGGTCCGTTGGCTCCCCTCGTCGCGGACATCGGCGATCCCGCCGATCCGGCCTTCCTTGACGAGCTCGGCGATGGACAGCGCGAGGTTGTCCGGGTTGACCTGGTAAGGCAGCTCGGTGGCCACCAGGATCGTGCGTCCCTTGGCGTCCTCGTCAACCTCGATGACGGCGCGCATCCGGACCGAACCGCGACCCGTCCGGTAAGCCTCGGCGATGCCGTCCCGGCCGACGATCAACCCACCGGTCGGAAAGTCCGGGCCGGTGACGCGGGCGAGCAACGCGTCGAGCAGGGCTTCGTCCCCAGCGTCGGGGTTGGCCAGGAACCACTGCACCCCGGCGGCGACCTCGCGCAGATTGTGCGGCGGGATGTTGGTCGCCATCCCGACCGCGATGCCCGAGCTGCCGTTGACAAGCAGGTTCGGGATCCGGCTCGGCAAAATCACCGGCTCTTGGCTGCGCCCGTCGTAGTTCGGCGTGAAATCGACCGTTTCCTGGTCGATCTCGCGGAGCATCTCCATCGCCAGCGGCGCCAGCCGGCACTCTGTGTATCTCATGGCGGCTGCCGGGTCGTTGCCAGGGGAGCCGAAGTTGCCATTGCCGTCGATCAGCGGATAGCGCAGCGACCACGGCTGGGCCAGCCGGACCAGGGTGTCGTAGATCGCGGTGTCGCCGTGCGGGTGGTAGTTGCCCATCACGTCGCCGACGACCCTGGCGCACTTGAAGTAGCCGCGGTCCGGCCGGTAGCCCCCGTCGTACATCGCGTAGAGGACCCGGCGGTGGACCGGCTTCAGGCCGTCGCGGACCTCGGGCAGGGCCCGCCCGACAATGACCGACATCGCGTAGTCGAGGTAGGACCGCTGCATCTCGACCTCGATGCCGACCGGCTCGACCCGGTCGCCGGGCGGTGGGGGCAGAACGTCGACCACGAGGGTCCTCTCAGCTGGGTCAGACAGAC
>JAYSQK010000330.1:0-2676 GCA_043721555.1 Frankiales bacterium | reverse complement strand
CTGACCCGCAGCGCGCCGGCGGACCCGCCCAGGGCGGTGGCGACTGCTTCGGTGGTGGGCACCCCGGCATCCTGCTCGATCCGGTCGGGTCGGTGCCGGCCGGGTCGAAGCTGCTGCCGAGAGCAAGCAGCCCGTCACTACCGGTAGTGGTGCGGAGGCTCGCGGACCACTTCCAGTGACCGTCCACACAGCTCAGACGCTTGCAACTGCTAGCGAGGCTCCCTAGTGTCGTTGCAGTCCGCGCAAGAGCGGGCCGCGCCTGCACGCCCCGGCCGGCCCGTCTGCCCGGTGGCCTGACCTCATTGGCGCCGCACCCAGGTGTGCCGCCCCCCTCATGTGGTCCGCCGCCCGAGGGCCGTGCACCGCCCGCCTCCGGGTGATCGGTGCCGGCCCGCCCCGGAGGAACCGCATGCCCCGCACGCAACGATCCCGTACGCCGATCTACTGCACGCCACTCACCCGCTCGAAGGCAGCACGCACGCCACTGTCCCGTCGCCGCACCGCCCTGCTCAATCTCGGGCTGGCCACCGGCATCGCGGCGGCCGTCACGGTCGTCGGCGCCTCCGCCGGATCGTCAGCGACATCTGCTGACCCGTCGGTCGTGTCGCTGTCGTCGAACGCAGGCGACCTCAGCTCGTTCAACCGCAGCCTGGACACCCAGATCGGGTTGGCCAGCCGCCAGGCCGCGGCGCTGCGAACTGCCGCCGTCCATCGCCACGCCGCCGACATCGCCACGGCCCGTGCGAAGCGGGCCCGACAGGTCGCTGCCGACCGCCGCGCCAGCCGCTCACGACGCGCGGCCCTGCTGGCCGGGGATCCCCGGGACATCGCCCGAGCGATGCTCGCCGACCGCGGCCAGTCGGGTGAGTTCGGGTGTCTGGACAACCTGTGGACCCGCGAGAGCGGTTGGCAGGTGCACGACACCAACAGCTCGAGCGGCGCGTACGGCATCCCGCAGTCGCTCCCGGCCGGCAAGATGGCCTCGGCCGGGGCTGACTACCGCGACAACCCGGCGACCCAGATCCGTTGGGGCCTGGGCTACATCGCCGACCGGTACGGCTCGCCCTGCGCCGCCTGGTCGCACAGCCAGTCCTACAACTGGTACTAGCGGGCCCTGGCCAGGCGCCGGCGCTCGGCCGGCGGTGGGCCGGCCGGCGCCAGCGGTGCGGCTTCGCTGTCGATCGCCCGCAGCGAGGCGATGACCCGGGCCTTGTCGTGCGCGAGGTAGAAGCCAGGCAGCGTCTGCTGCAGCACGCTGCCGTAGCGGGCCGTTGCCAACCGGGGGTCGAGGACGACGACGACGCCGCGGTCCGTCGTCGACCTGATCAGCCGACCGGCGCCCTGAGCGAGCAGCACCGCGGCCGGCGGCAAGGTGACTTCCATGAAGCCGCGGTCGCCGGCCGCGGCCAGCCGCGCCTTCAGCAGCGGGTCCTCGACATGGGCAAACGGGATGCGATCAAGGACCACGAGTTGACAGGCGCTGCCCGGCACGTCGACGCCCTGCCAGAACGATCGGGTGCCGAACAGGCAGGTGCGGGCGGCGGAGGCGAACCGGTGCTGCAGCGCGCCGGCTGAGTCCTCACCCTGGAGCAGGATCGGCAGGTCGGTGGCCGCACGGACCGCCGCCGCCGCTCTCGCCGCCGCGGCGGTCGAGGAAAATAAGCCCAGCGTCCGGCCGCCGGCGGCCTCGACCAACTCGACCAGGAGCTCGTCGACCTCCTTCGCCCAGGCCAGCGGGAACCGGCCGGGGTCCGGCAGCGAGCTGGCCACCCAGAGCTGCCCCTGCCGCCGGTAGTCGAACGGGCTGCCGACGTCGAGATGACGCCAACGGCTCGGCGGCTGCTCTTCGTCGTGGTCCAGCACCTCACCGGCGGCCGCGGGATCACGACCGTCAGGCGCGTCTCCTGGCCCGGATCCGGCCAGCCAGACCAGGCCGAGCTCGCGGGCGGTGTGCCGGAACGACCCGCCGAGCGTGAGCGTCGCACTGGTGGCGATGACCGTCCGCTCACCGAACAGCCGGCTCGCCAGCGCCCCGCCGACCTGCAGCGGCGACACCCGCAGGGTGCGGTCCGCGGTGGCATAGAGCGCGCTGCTGGTCGACGGTGCGCGTAGCTCCCCGGCGGCCTCGGCGACCTCGGCCAGGGCAGCTTTCGCCCGCTCCCGCCGGGCCTGCTCGACCTCCTCGGTGCCTTCCTGTTGCCGGCCGACCTCGACGGCCGCCGCGCCGCAGACCTGCTCGACGACCCCGAGCACGTCGGCGAGCCCGGCCGGCAGGGAGCGGATCCAGCCCGGCTCGATGACCGAGAGCAGCCCATCGAGCCCGGCGTGGGCGTCCTCGAGTCGCTCGGCCATGACCGGGGCCACGAACTCGCGCGCCGCGGCCGCGGCCCGGCGTACGGCAGGGGCGGAGAGCTCGTGCGAGAGCGCATCGGTGGCGGAGGAGACGAACTCGTGGGCCTCGTCGAGCACTACCGCCTCGTGCTCGGGCAGCACCTGCGCGCCGGTGAAGACGTCCAGGGCGAGCAGGGTGTGATTGGCGATGACGACATCGGCCTCCTTCGCCGCCTCCCGGGCCCGCTCGCTGAAGCAGTCGACCCGGTCCGGGCACTTGCCGCCCAGGCACTCGCGTGCACTCACCGACACCTGCCGCCAGGCCCGGTCGGTGACCGGGAACGG
>JAYSQK010000329.1:0-4832 GCA_043721555.1 Frankiales bacterium | reverse complement strand
ATCATTCCCCACCGGGTTGCGCCGAGGGCCAGCGCGGCCTCGCGCTCGCCCAGCGGGGCCTGCGCGAAGACACCACGCATGACCGCGCAGGCAAGCGGGATCACCATCATCGACACGGTCAGCCCGGCGATGAAGGCCGAGGCGGTGAACTTGGTCTGAGCCCAGGAGGCCGAGTTGGCGTTGGTGTCGACGTGGAACACCGGGAACCAGTCGAAATGCTGGGCCAGCCAACGTGAGACGTGGATCGTCTGCGGCTGCAGGAGGAAACCCCCCCAAAGCCCGTAGATGATGCTGGGTACGGCTGCCATCAGGTCGATCAGCGCGATGAGGGTCGACTTGACCCGGATAGGGGCGTACTCGCTGATGTACACCGCGGTGAGTAGGGCCAGTGGGAAACCGACCGCGAGGGCGACCAAGGCCACCTCGACCGTGCCCAACAGCACCGCCGACAGGCCGACGATGTCCTGCTGGGGGAGCCACTGGTTCTCGGTGAAGAAGTTGAGCCCATAGCGGCGCAACGTCGGGATGGCCTGATAGCCGAGGAACAGCCCGATCGAGCCGGTGAGGACCAGGACGAACCACCCGATCGAGGAGGCGCTGCGGCGAAACGCCTTGTCGGCCGGGCTGTAGACCTGCGAGAGGGTCCGTGGGACGTCCAGGTCGGCCGTGGTCACCCGAACCGGCCGTTGACGTAGTCGGCGGTCCGGGGATCGTGCGGGTCGCCGAAGATCTGTTTGGTGGTGCCGACCTCGACGATGCCGCCGGGGGCGCCCTGCGCCGCCAGGAAGAAGGCGCACTGTTGCGAGACCCGGGCGGCCTGCTGCATGTTGTGCGTGACGATCACGATGGTCACATCGGGTGCCAGGTCGGCGATCGTCTCTTCGATCCGGCGGGTGGATGTCGGATCCAGGGCCGAACAGGGCTCGTCCATGAGCAGGACGTCGGGGTCGACCGCCAACGAACGGGCGATGCACAGCCGCTGCTGCTGGCCGCCGGACAGCGACGAGCCTGGCGTGTCCAGCCGGTCCTTCACCTCGTTCCAGAGGCCTCCGCGGATCAGGCACCGCTCGATCAACTCGGTTCTTGCCGAGCGGGACACCTTGGTGCCGGTGAGCTTCAAGCCCGCCGTGACGTTCTCGGCAATCGACATCGAGGGGAACGGATTGGGTTTTTGGAATACCATCCCGATGCGCTTGCGGGTCTCGGTGATCCGGTGGCCCGGTGCATAGATGTCGTCGCCGTTCAGCCGCACCTCGCCGGCGAGCGCGGCCGACGGTACCGACTCGTGCAGCCGGTTCAGGATGCGCAGGAATGTGGATTTGCCGCACCCCGACGGGCCGATCAAGGCGGTGACGGACCGCTCCGGCATCGTCAGCGAGACCCGCTCGAGCACCTTGTTGCTGCCGAACCAGGCGGAGACACCGAGGGCTTCGAGCCGTGCGGCGTGCCCGGACACCCGTGCCGGCGTGACCGGAAGGGTCGGCGCACTGGTCGTCGTCATCAGGCTCCTTGGAACATCTCGGCGCGAGGGGCGGCGGACCGGGCGGTGCGCTGAGCATGGACTTGGCAGGTGAACGACGGGTGTACGCGACTTCCATGCGGGACGAACAACGCCGACCGGGTCATCCTTCGAGCCGGTAGCCGCGACCCCGGACCGTCAGTAGGTGTCGCGGCTTGGAGGGCACCGGCTCGAGCTTTTCGCGCAGTCGCTTGACGTGTACGTCGACCGTCTTCGGATCGCCGGTGCGGCCGACTCCCCAGACCAGGTCCAGGATCTCAGCCCGGTCAACCAGCCGTCCCTGCCGACGCATGAGCAGCTCGAGCAAGGCGAACTCTTTCGGTGGCAGGTGCATGGGCGTCCCGTCGTACCGGAACAGGTGGCGTTCGGTGTCGAGGCAGAACGGGCCGAGCCGGAGCACCTCTCTGGGGTCGGTGCGGTGCGGCCGACGCAGGATCGCCCGGACCCTCGCCAACAACTCTTGGCTGCTCACACCGCTCGGGACGCAGTCGTCGGCGCCGGCCTCCAGAAAGACCTCGGCGGACGTGCCCGCGTCGCGCAGGTGCACGATCACCGGGACGGTGCCGGCGGCGTGCACCCGACTGAGGTCGGCGAGCATCAGGTCTGCAGCGTTGTGCAGCACCGCGATGTCAACATCGCCTGCCACGACGGCAGCATGGACCGCCGAACCTGATGGCACGGCAAGTACGACGTACCCTTCGAGCCGGAACGCCGCGACCATCCACGAGCGGTCACCCTCAGGCGCGCTGACGAGCACCCGGGCGCACGTCGTCGTCGCATCGCTTCGCGCGGTGGCGTTCGCAACTGTCAGCACCGGCGGTGCCGGGTGACGGTCATGAGGGATCCTGACGGGGTCGGTGGGTGGTGCCGGGATGGTTGCGGCCGTGGTCGGCGGCCCGGTGGCCATCAGATGAACGGCACGAGAAGACCTTCGACGCATACCGATCCGGCGACGTTCACGCGAGCTTCACGCGCTGCTCGCCCGCGGGCGACCTTGAACAGGTACAAACATCAAGCCAACCCCTGGTCAGCCACGACCCCGCCGCTGCATGACCCCGCGGTGTCGGGGTCGTGGCCCATCACGGCGCGGCGCTCAGCTGGCCTGTTGGAGACGACCGGCCCGAAGGCACGCCTGCGCGGCGCCCGGCTCCTCGCAGATCACGGCTTCGACGCCCGCCGCGGCCAGCCGATGGAGCTGGCTCGGCCGGTCGACCGTCCAGCCGGTCACGGTGAGCCCGAGTTGCCCCGCGCGGCCGATCAACGATGCGGGGTTGAGCAGTGAGAGCCCGTGCACGTGCGCTTGCGCGTGCCCGTCTTGCAGGGCCCGTCGCAGCGCCACGACGAGCGGTACCCCGGGGCGACTGAGCAGTGCGGTCCGGACCGGCAGCTCGGCTTGGCGGACCTGCAGCAGGCGCGGCCGGTCGAACGACGAGACGACGACCTCGCACGGAGTCAGGCTGCTGAACCGCCGGATGATGGCAGCCGCCGTCACCGACGCTCCGCCGGCCGGCCACGGCGAGGTCTTCATCTCCACCACGAGGCGCCCGCGATCGCCGACCAGGTCGATGATCTCGTCGAGGGTCGGCAGTCGATGTCCGGACATGCGGACCCCCTCGACCTCGACGGCGGACATCGAGGCGACCTCGCGGGACAGGCCCGCCGTACGCCGCAGGCCGGCGTCGTGGGAGCAGACGAGCACGCCGTCGGCGGTGCGCCGGACGTCGACCTCGACGCCGTCGGCGCCGTCGCGCAACGCGCGGTCGACAGCGGCAAGGGTGTTCTCTGGATGGGATGGGCCGGCGGCACCGCGGTGTCCGAGGATGAGCACACCGCAACGGTCGCGAGGCGATGCGTCGTCTTGCCGTCATCGACGCGTCCGCAATGTGAACGGGTCGAACACAGCGGGTCGGAGTGGGCCGAGCCCGAGAGGCCCCGACGGTGAACTGCCGTCGGGGCCCCGGGTGCTGCCAGGTCGAGCTCAGTCGGCGGTGCCGCCGCCGACCGCCTGCCGCGGAGCCGGCATCGCGCTGCCGGCCCCCTTGACGCTTTGCCAGATCGCTTCGTTGAAGCTCTTCTCGTCGATCTGGTCCTCTTTACCGAGCGGCTGGCGCGCCGAGACCGCAGCCAGCGGAGCCGTTGTCGAGTTCGTCGCGGTGCCGGCAGAGGCCGGTCGCACGACCGTGTATGGCGTGCTGTCGGGTCGACGGGTGAACGAGCCGGTCATCGGCGTGGCCTGCGCGTCGAACTGGGTGAGCGCTCCGATCCCGACGAGGTCTTCGATGGTGCGAAGCATGGAGGCGGTCGTGTAGAGCGTCGAGTCGACCGCACCGGTCCTGGTGTAAGGGCTGATGACCTGGGCGAGCGTGCGGTGCGCGTCGATGTGGTCGGGCCCGTTCTGGGCGTCGTCCTCGGTGACCACGATGGCCGTGTCCTTGCCGTACGCCGAGTGGGTGACCGCGTCGACGAGGCGGCCGAGCGCCAGGTCGTTGTCCGCGACGTAGGCCCGAGGTGTCGGTGACCCGGGCCGCGTCCCGGCAGTGTGGTCGTTCGGCAGCCGCACCAACTCCACCGTCGGCAGGTCGCCCCTGGCGACATAGCCGTCGAACTCGGCTTTCCAGGCGTCGTAGCGGGTCGTGCCGCAGTTGGCCTTGCGGGGAGCAAAGGTGTCGCTGTTGTCCGGGCACGACAGGTCGTAACCCCGGAAGCCGTGGTCGGTCCGGGCGTCGAGGACCGGGTCGAAGGCGGTGTTGACGCCGGCTGCGTCGGTGTTGACGTAGAAGCCGTAGTTGCGGAACGAGATGCCTTTGTCCGCCAGGCGATCCCAAATGTAGGCATCTTTTGGGTCTCGGTTGGGAGCGATGGCCGGGTCACCGCTTTCCGACGGGTACGGCGCG
Organism: Frankiales bacterium; assembly: GCA_043721555.1. GTDB lineage: Bacteria > Actinomycetota > Actinomycetes > Mycobacteriales > SCTD01 > JAYSQK01. The sequence continues at coordinate 419 of JAYSQK010000329.1, read as the reverse complement.
CCGCGGCCGGAGTAGTTCGATGGCCAGAGCGACTCGGTGAACAGCGGCGAGCCGGCTGCGACCGTCCAGTTCCACCCCTGCGCGCTGATCTCGGCGTCGGCGTAGAAGTTGTCGAAGGTGACGTAGTCCCGTTGCAGCGCCCGCTGGTTGGGTGCCGACTCGTCTCCGAACAGGTTGAGCGACGCATCGCCGTTGCCTTTGCCCAGTGAGCCGAAGACCTGGTCGAACGTGCGGTTCTCCTGCACGACATAGATCACGTGCTTGATGGGCGGGCGTTTGGGCCGCTCGGTCTCGGCGTCGTCGAAGCCGTTGTTGCGCGCGACCTGCTTGCGGCCCCGCTCGAGCCGGTCATGGCTGAGGGGGAGCGGGATGCTCGACAGCGTGCCGACGATCATCGCCCCGACGTACTTCGACGGGCT
>JAYSQK010000328.1:0-4499 GCA_043721555.1 Frankiales bacterium | reverse complement strand
CTTGGGAAACCGCGACAGTTGGGGCTCGCGACCGGCCAGGTGCAGCGGAGGCGTCGCCGCGCCCGGCCGGTACGGGTTCTTGCCCGGCAAGCCAGTCATAACAGTCCTCCCCTTAGGTTCGCCCGACCTTACAGACATGTCTTGAGGTGTGCACGACCGGGGCGGCAGCGGTGCTGCAGCTGGGCCTTAGCCTCTGTGGGTGCCCGTGCGCCGCGCCGAGTACGTCCTCTTCGGCAAGGGCGAAGATGAGGCGACACGTCTTGCTGCAACCGGGCAGGCGCTCGCGTTCGTAGCACCCGACGCGACGGATTCACAGACCGACATCCCGTGGCACCTGCGAGACAGTTGGCCGCCCACCATCGCCCACGCTGCACCGCGACTGCGTGCCCACGTCGTGCGAGAGGACAAGTGGGCGGACGACTACCTGCGGACCGACATAGTGCCGCTGGCTGACGATGTAGTCCGAAGCGACTTCGTGAGCTTCGCGCCCTACGCCTACGACGCAACTATCTGGGCTGGCGGAGAGGTGCTCGCCACCCTGGCAGACGAGGGAACGTCGCTCATTGTGGCGCTGACGGATGAGCAACGAGACGTACTGGAAGCCGATGTGGGTTTGGGTCATGTCGTGACGTTGACCGAGTGGCGTGAGCGGCACCCCTCGACGCTCCAGCGTCTCCTACGGCGTCTCCACATCCGCTGAGAATGCCGCTACTCGCGAGGTTGACGGTGAGACGAATACGCATGGCCAGGGCGGCGTGCCGGTGCCGGCGGCCGCATACGTCGCTCGCAGCATGTATCCACCGCGGACGGATGCGGGAATGGTCGAGCTCAGCGCGGGCTGACGGCCAGCGCCTGTTCGAGGTCGGCGAGCAGGTCCTCGATGCTCTCGATGCCGACCGACAGGCGCACCAGGTCGTCAGGGACCTCGAGCTGGGAGCCGGCGACCGAGGCATGCGTCATCCGGCCGGGGTGCTCGATCAGCGACTCGACGCCGCCGAGCGACTCGCCGAGGGTGAACACCCGGGTGGCCTTGCAGACGGCCAGCGCCGCCGCCTCACCACCGGCCAGCCGGAAGCTCACCATCCCGCCGAAGTCGCGCATCTGCTTGGCCGCGAGCTCGTGTCCCGGGTGGTCGGGCAGCCCCGGGTAGAGCACCGAGGTGACCGCCGGCGATCGCTGCAGCAGCTCGACGACCCGCTGGGCGTTGGCGCAGTGCCGGTCCATCCGGACGGCGAGCGTCTTGGCGCCGCGCATCACCAGCCAGGCGTCGAACGGCCCCGGCACCGCGCCCATGGCGTTCTGGTGGTAGGCCAACTCCTCGCCGAACCCGGCGTCGGCCACGACCAGCGCGCCACCGACGACGTCGGAGTGCCCGCCGAGATACTTCGTCGTCGAGTGCACGACCACGTCGGCGCCGTGGGCCAGCGGTTGCTGCAGATAGGGGCTCGCGAAGGTGTTGTCGACGACGAGCCGGGCGCCGGCGTCGTGCGCGATGGTGGCGAGCCCGGCGATGTCGGCGAGGCCGAGCAGGGGATTGCTCGGCGTCTCACACCACACCAGCGCGGTCTCTGGTCGCACCGCCGCGCGCACCGCATCGAGATCGCCCAGTGGCACGGCAGTGTGCTCGACCCCCCAGCGGGCGAGCACCTTCGCAAACAGCCGGTAGGTCCCGCCGTACGCATCGTCGGGGACGACCACATGGCTGCCGGGCCGGAGCACCGTGCGCAGCACGCAGTCCTCCGCGGCGAGACCGCTGGCGAAGGCGAGACCGGTCCGGCCACCCTCGAGTGCGGCCAGGCAGGTCTCCAGCGCGGTGCGCGTGGGGTTGCCGCTGCGGCTGTACTCATAGCCGCGGTGCACCCCGACCTCGGACTGCACATAGGTGCTCGTCTGGTAGATCGGCACGACCACCGCGCCGGTCGTCGGATCCGGCTCCTGCCCGGCGTGGATCGCGAGGGTCTCGAATCCGAAGCTGTCCATCACCCCCAGACGGTACGACGGGGCCGGGGTCAGCGGTGCGCGAGGAAGCCCAGCAGGTCCGAGCGGGTGATGATGCCGACCGGCTTGCCGTCGTCGAGCACGAGCAGCGCCGAGGCCGTCTCCAGGGCCGACATCGCCACCGGCAGCGGCTCACCGGAGCCGACCATCGGCAGCGGCTCGGCCATGTGCCGGCCCAGCGGTTCGTCCAGGGCGGCCCGATCGGCGAACACGGCGTCGAGCAGCTGCCGGTCGAGCACCGCACCGACGACCTCGGCCGCCATCACCGGAGGTTCGTGCTTGACGACGGGCATCTGCGACACGGCGTACTCCCGCAGGATCGCGATCGCCGACCCCACGGTCTCCTCGGGATGGACGTGCACCAGCGGCGGCAGATCGGTGCCCTTGCGGTGCAGCACCTCACCGACGGTCGGCTGGTCGTGGTCGGGGGTGAGGAAGCCGTAGTCGGCCATCCACTCGTCGTTGAAGATCTTCGACAGGTAGCCGCGGCCGGAGTCGGGCAGCAGGACGACCACGAGGTCGTCGGCGGTCAGCTCCTCGGCAAGGCGGAGGGCGGCGGCGGCGGCGAGGCCGCAGGAGCCACCGACGAGCAGCGCCTCCTCCCGGGCGAGGCGCCTGGTGGTCAGGAACGACTCACGGTCGCTGACGGCGATGATGCGGTCGGCGACGGAGGTGTCGTAGGTCTCCGGCCAGAAGTCCTCACCGACGCCTTCGACGAGGTAGGGCCGGCCGGTCCCGCCGGAGTAGACCGAGCCCTCGGGATCGGCGCCGATGATCTGCACCCGGCCGCCGGAGACCTCCTTGAGATAGCGCCCCGTCCCGCTGATCGTGCCGCCGGTGCCGATCCCGGCGACGAAGTGCGTGACGAGACCGTCGGTCTGCGACCACACCTCCGGACCGGTCGAGGCGTAATGCGCCTGTGGGTTCAGCGGGTTGGCGTACTGGTTGGGGTTCCAGGCGCCGGGGATCTCCCCGGCGAGCCGCTTGCTGACGCTGTAGTAGCTGTCCGGGTGCGCCGGGTCGACTGCCGTCGGGCAGACGACCACCTCCGCGCCGTACGCGCGCAGGACGGCGATCTTCTCGGCGCTCATCTTGTCGGGCATCACGAACACGCACTTGTAGCCGCGTGAGTTGGCCACGATCGCCAGGCCCACGCCGGTGTTGCCGCTCGTCGGCTCCACGATCGTGCCGCCCGGTTTGATCAGCCCGCGGGCCTCGGCGTCCTCGACCATCGCGAGGGCGATCCGGTCCTTGACCGATCCACCGGGGTTGAAGTACTCGACCTTCGCCAGCACCTGCGGGGCCAGCCCGGCGGCCATGGCGCCGAGCCGGATCAGCGGCGTGTTGCCGACCAGATCGATGAGCGAGTCGCTGACCTGCACCGCTTGGTCCTCTCGTGACGCCGGACCGCAAGCGTAGGGTCGTGCCCTCGGTCGAGGGGAGGTGGCGCATGTCGAACGTTGTGTGGACGCGCCTGCCCCTGTCGTCCGGTCGTCACCTGTGAGGATCGCCCGGCCCGGCCGGCGGGCCCACTGGGTCGGTGTCCGGGCCGCGTACGGCGGGGGAGCCGTCGGCGCGGTCGGCGCAGCCGGGTACGCCGTCCTGCGGGCTGAGGCCACGCTTGCGCGGCGCACCATCGGCGTGCCGACCGCGACCGCGCCGGTGCCCGACGGGTCCTACGGCCGCTATCTCGGGACGCCGCTGCGGCTGGCGGTCGTGGGCGACTCGAGCGCGGCGGGCCTGGGCTGTGACGCCCCGGACGAGACGCCCGGCGCCCTGCTGGCCGGTGGGCTCGCCCGCGACCTGCGGCGGCGGGTCGAGCTGGACGTCGTGGCGGTCGTCGGCGCCCGGTCGGCGGACCTCGACGTGCAGGTCGCCCGCGCCCTCAAGCGCCCCGTCGACCTGGCCCTGGTGATGGTCGGCGCCAACGACGTGACCCACCGGGTGCCACCGGGCGAGGCGGCCCGCGACCTCGGTCGCGCCGTCCGCACCCTGCGGGCAGCCGGCGCGCTCGTCGTCGCCGGCACCTGCCCCGACCTCGGGACGGTCGAGCCGGTGCTGCAGCCGCTGCGCACGGTGGCCCGGCGCTGGAGCCGCCGGCTCGCCCGTGACCAGGCGGTGGCCGTCGTGGAGAACGGCGGCGTCGCGGTCTCCCTCGGCGACCTGCTCGGGCCGGAGTTCGCCCAGTCACCGCACCTGTGGAGCGCCGACCGGTTCCACCCGTCCGCGGCCGGCTACCGGCGAGTCACCGATGCCCTGCTGCCCAGTCTGCTCGAGGCCGCCGGGGTGACGATCCCGGTGAGTGTCCCGGTCAGCAGCACCGTCCAGGACGTCGAGCTGGCCGCCTCCGCCGCGGCGATGGAGCCCGGGCTGGTCGTCGAGACGATGCCCGACGCCGAGGGCATCGCCGCCGCCGGGCCGGGCCGGCTCACCCGGCTCGTCCGGCGGCTGCCCCTGGTCGGACGCGGGGCGCCGGACGAGCGCGTCGAGGAGGGCCTGGC
>JAYSQK010000327.1:0-3814 GCA_043721555.1 Frankiales bacterium | reverse complement strand
GCCAGCGAGAGGCACGCCCTCGGGCGCATCTGCTGGTTCTGTATACACAGGCCAGAGTCTGTCAGCGGTCAAGCGTCACGACCATCGGATAGGGCCGGTTCTCCGCCCCCGTCGGCGCGGATTCAGGAAGTGAGCGTGCGGATGTGCCGAGCCGTGGCAACGTTCGCGAGGCGACTGTCGAAGGTAGCCACGGCGCCGTTGCTCGCGATGGCCGCCAGCAGTACGCAGCAGTCGGGCATCTTCAGTCCCGATTCCACCTGAAGCTCGGCCAGCTGAACCGCGGCGTCACGGGGCAAAGGAATCTCGGTGACGCCAATCTCCAGCAGCATTTGCTCGGCCGCCATCACGCGACCTAGTCGGGTTGGGACTACGAGGGCCTTTGCCCACGTCACCGGGCTGACACCGAACGAATCGTCGGCCGCTTCGCGCAGGAGCGTCAACGCTGCCTGGTGGTGCGCGTCCTGGTCGAAGATGAACCCGATGAGCACGCTGGCGTCCAGCACGATCACTCGGGCCAGTCCTCACGAAGCTCGGTCAGCAGGTTGGGGTCATACCCGTCGGAGAAGGCGCCACTCCACCGCTCGATGGCAGCGAGCCTGCGTCGAACCACCTGGTCGTGCTCGATCTGGGCAGCGTGATGTCCCTCCAACGCCAGCCGCACCAGCAGCGCTGAGCGACTTTCGCCCGGCCAGCGCCTCGCGGCGTCGTCGAGCGCCAGTGTCAGCTCATCCGTCTCCGTGACAAAGACGCGAGGCCGGGTGGTAGGCACCGACCGAGTGCAGCACCTAGCGAGCCAGTGGTACACCTGACGGTCAGGGCCCGACATCGGCCTGGTGCACGCCGATTCCATCCGGGCGATCAGGGTCCCGGTCGCGCCGGCGGCCTTGGCGGTGAACAGGGTGTCGGCGACGAACCGGTGCGCGCCTTCGCGCTGTTGGTCTGCCCCCGGCGCAACCGGGCGCCGGTGATCAGCGGCGCCGACCCGGGCATGCTGACGACCCCGATCAAGGCGTTCAAATCCTTCACGCCGCTGTAACCGCGGCCGGCACCTTGCTTGGCGTAGCCGTACGTCGGCTTCACCGTGTCGTCAATGTCGACGTAAGCCAACTGGTCGGTGCCAAGGATCAGCAGCGCTACGTGGCCCAGGTTGATCAGCAGGCGGAACGCGACCGCGCCAAGCTGCCGGACATGCCCGAACGTGCAGGTCCGCAGGACCGTCCTGAGCGTCGAGGGGGCACGGATGCCGGTGAACAACCGTCCCATCGCGCTGCGCCGCAACAGCGCCATGTCCTCGATGCTGTCCGCGCCGGCGATCACGCCCGCGACCGCGCCGGGGCTTCACGCGTGCGTTGCTGCCGCCCGGCTTATCGATCCTGACGTACGTGCCGGCCAGGTCCTGCAAGCCCCCGGGTGCGGCTAGGAGGGGCTGGCGACGAACACCGGGATGACGCGGTCGGTCTTCTCCTGGTAGTCGGCGTAGTCCGGGTAGGCGGCGACCGCCCGCTCCCACCACAGCGCCCGCTCGCCGCCCTGAACCTCGCGAGCGACGTAGTCACGTGGCTCCGGACCGTCCTGGATCATCAGGGCGGTGGGATCGGCCGTGAGGTTGTGGTACCAGACCGGGTTCTGCGGCGCCCCGCCCATCGACGCGACGAGCGCGTACTCCCCGTCATACTCGACGCGCATGAGCCCGAGCTTGCGGACCTTCCCGGTCTTGGCGCCCTTGGTCGTGACGATGACGACCGGGATGCCGCGGTCCATCAAGGTGTTGGCCCGGGCCCCGCCGCTGGCCTCGTACTCCGCGACCTGGTCGCGCACCCACTGCTGGGGACTCGGCTCGTACTCGCCCTCGACTGGCATGGCTGTCTCCCTAGGTCGGCTCAGGCCGGCGAAGCCGGCTGGTCTCGCCTTCCCCTTCCTGCGAGGAGGTCAAGCGGGCACCACTCCGCATGAGGGTCTGACCAGAGGAGATGCGCAGGTGTACCGCTCGTCGAGCAGGCCGTCGAGCAGCACCGTGTCTTACGCAAGAGACCCGCGACACCTCGCGCGGCGCGCGGGGAGCACCTGGACGCCGTCGTCGCTGAAGCGGGTCGTCGCGGGATCCTCCTCAAGTCGTCGTGGTCTCTCGCCGAGGGCATGGCTCGGGTCACGGCTCCGGCGGGCTCCGCACTGGGTGCCAGGCCCGGTGTCAGTCCGTCAGCACCCGGCGGGACAGGCGCAGCTCCTCCTGGTCGAGTTGGCCTTGTATCTCCACCAGGACCGAGTCATCGATTGTGCCTTGGTCGTGTACGTCGAGCAGGGTGCTGCGCTTGCGCGCGTTCGCGGCCAGCCGTAACGCCGCGCCCTGGTCGCGGGGCCGCGGCGCCGCGACCTCGTCAGCCGTTGCCTGCAGCCCGTCCAGGCGCTCCTGGTACTCCCTCCGGACCCGATCGACGATCGCGGGCGGCGTGCCAAGGTCAACGGCAAGTCGCGGCAACGCGGCCAGCGCGGCGTTGGTGATGGTGCGCTGCGCGAGATCATGCTCGAGCTCGCCTGCATGGTCCGGCGGCAGGTCGATAGCGGCCGATCAGCGAGCACCGGAGAACTGCGCTTGGGCCAAGGAGCTTGCTCTGCGTGATCTTCGATCACTGGCATAGGTACGGACACGCCGGTGATCCTTCGGGCCTTCACCGATACCTGGTGTGCCTTGGTCGCGCACATGAACCGGATCCAGTCGTGCGCATCGGCGTGCTTCCGGGCGGGGACTGGCCATGCCGGCAGGCCCCGCCCCGGGGGACGTGAAAGGGGCCTGCCTACAGGGGCGAGCGTTGCGCGCCGGTCATGGCCGTCCTGGTGGTGCTCTAACCGGAGGTGCTCGAGGAACTGCCGGGCGCGGCGGGCATGTCCTTGGTCTGGTCGCCGGCGTGCAGCTTGTCGATCTGCTTGGCGTTGGTGCTATCGACGCTGAACGTGACGGCGTCACCGACAGCGAGATCCTTCAGCGCTGCCTCACCGTTTTTGTCCACGTCGCTAGCGCTGGTGACGCCGTACTCGGTCGTGGCGGTCGTGGTCTTGATGGTCACCGAGCTGGCGCCGACGGCGGTGACGGTGCCCGATGCTCCAGAACCTCGAGCCCGGCACGTGGGTGCTGGCCGAAGGTCCCCACGGCGCCATGACCGCGGAGCGCCGCACCCGCCGCGACGTCCTACTGATCGCCGGCGGAGTGGGGATTACCCCCATGCCGGCCCTGTTCGAGTCGTTGCCGCTCGGGCCTGGCCAGGACCTGCTGCTGCTCTACCGGGCCCGCAGCGAACAGGATCTGATCTTCCAGCGGGAGCTCGACCAGATCGCGCAGCAACGAGGAGCCCGGGTGCGCTACCTGATCGGACCCGACATCGACCTGAGCCCTTCGGCCCTTCGCAGCCTGGTGCCTGGGCTGCGACCACCGGCACTGCGGGCCACGATCTCCGGTGAGGCACTCACCCCGTCTCCTGCGGCCAACCGCCAACGACGCTCACAGCCCCGCTCCTGGCGACCAGCCGCGCCGGCAGGCCCCGCTCGGCCAGGAAACCCACGGCCCCCTTGCCCAGCACCACCGCGGCGGTTGCTGCGAGCTTCGCCTCGAGACAGGTGATTCCCGCGACGCTGATCGTGCGCCACGGGCGTGCAGCAGGGTGCATTGTCACGGGGCCGAGGAAGTGGTGCACGGCCTGGCCGCTGCGCCGCCACTGGTGAGAGGCGCCAGCCGTGGCCACGCCACCAGCGCTGACCGAGACCACCGGCCCGGCAGGCGCCAACGCCGTACCGGAGTCCTCCGCGACCGCGATCGACCACC
>JAYSQK010000326.1:0-2650 GCA_043721555.1 Frankiales bacterium | reverse complement strand
CTCGAGCAGCAGCTGACGATGCTGCCGCCGACCGCGGTCTCGCTGGGCGACCTGGCCGACATCGCGGACGTGGCAGGTGCGCTCGCCCGGAAGTGGCCGATCAGCCCGGTCATGCCCAAGATCGTCGTACGCGGCGACGACAGCGTGGCGATGCTGCTGCCCGGCGACCCCGAGTATCCGTCATGAGCGGGCCCCGGCAGGTGACCACCCGGGCCGCGGTCCTGCTGGCCCCCAACCCCGGGCCGATGACGCTCGAGGGCACGAACACCTGGCTGCTGCGTGAGCCTGGCCGCGACGACCTCGTCGTGGTCGACCCCGGACCCCTGCACGAGGCGCATCTGGCTGCGGTCGCGGCCGCCGGCGACGTCGCGCTGATCGTGCTGACGCACGGCCACCTCGACCACAGCGAGGGAGCCGGCCGGCTGCGCGAGTTGACCGGCGCCGACGTCGTCTCGCTCGACCCGGAGCACACCACCGACGGCGTCGACGGCCTCACGACCGACCGGCAGCGCCTCGGAGCGGCCGGGCTCACCCTGGAGGTCGTGCACACCCCCGGGCACACCGCCGATTCCGTCTCGCTGCACCTCGCCGATGACGGCGCCGTGCTGACCGGCGACACGATCCTGGGACGGGGCACCACGGTGGTCGCCCACCCCGATGGGGTCCTCGCCGACTACCTCACCTCGCTGCGGCGGCTGCGGACGTTCGGCGACGTGACGGTGCTGCCCGGACACGGACCCGAGTTGGCCTCGGCAGGCGTCGCCGCTCAGGCCTATCTCGATCATCGCGAGCAGCGTCTGGAACAGGTCCGCGCCGCCGTCGCCGGCGGCGCCACCGACGCGCAGCAGGTCGTCGAGTTGGTCTACGCCGACGTCGACCGGGCGCTGTGGCCGGCGGCGACCCTGTCGGTGCTCGCCCAGCTGGCCTACCTCGGCGTGCACTGATCCCGGCGTACCGGTTGCTGTTGCGAGTCTTTCGCAGAAGCGTCTAGGTTGCTCGGATGACCCCCCTTCGCCCCTGGACCCTCGCGACCGCCGCTGCTCTGCCGATCCTGCTCGCCGCCTGCGGCGCCAGCAGCACGCCCGCTGCCGTCAAGCGCGCCGACGGTTCGGCGGCCCTGCAGGTGGTCACGACCGTTGCGCCGATCACCTCGATCGTGTCGCAGGTGGGCGGGGACCGGATCGTGCTCAACGGCGTGGTGCCGGAGGGTACGAACAGCCACACCTATGAGCCGCCGCCGCAGGTCAGCAAGGTGCTGGCGCGGGCTGACCTCGTCTTCATCAACGGCCTCAAGCTCGAGGACCCCACCGCCGACCTGGCCGGCCGGAACGCCAAGCAGGGCTCGCAGATCGTTGCCCTAGGCACGAAGTCGCTGCCGGAGCCGGCGTACATCTACGACTTCTCGTTCCCGAAGAAGGACGGCAAGCCCAACCCGCACCTGTGGACCGATCCGTTGTTCGCGATCAAGTACGCCGACGAGGCCGCTGCCGCGTTGACCGCGAAAGACCCTGCGGGCAAGGCGATCTACGAGGCCAACCGGAAGGCCTTCGACGCCAAGGCGACCGCGCTGTCGGACGCGCTCAAGGCCGACACCGCGACGATCGCCGGCCCGAAAGAGCTGCTGACCTACCACGACGCCTACGCCTACTTCGGGCGGGACTACGGCTACAAGATCCTCGGCGCCGTCCAGCCCTCGAACTTCGAGGACCCCACGCCCAAGGAGATTGCCAGGCTGATCGACCAGGTGCGGTCGGAGCATGTGCCGGTCATCTTCGGTTCGGAGGTGTTCCCCTCCAAGGTCCTCAAGCAGATCGGTCAGGAGACCGGTGCCCGCTACGAGGCCACCCTGCGCGACGACGACCTGCCGGGCAAGCCGGGCGACAAGGAGCACTCGTGGCTCGGCTTGATGCGCTACGACTACCGGACGATGGTGAAAGGGCTCGGCGGCACCACGACGCACCTCGACGCGCTGGATACGTCCAACTCGGTGCCGGACAAGGCCGATTATCCGCAGTGACCGGCGCCGGACCCGGGCCGGACCCTGCCGAACTTGGCCGGGGATCGCCGGCGCGGACCCCTGCAGGACTCCGACCAGGGGCTAGCGCGCCCGGCGGGCCAGCCGCTCGCCGTCGAGGATCGTCAGCGCGCGTGAATCGACCCGCACCCAACCCCGCTGGGCGAAGTCGGCGAGGGCCTTGTTGACCGTCTCGCGGGAGGCTCCGACGAGCTGCGCGAGCTCCTCCTGGGTGAGGTCGTGGTGCACGCGGATGCCGTCGGGTTCCTTGGAGCCGAACCGCTCCGACAGGGCGAGCAGCTGCTTGGCCACCCGCCCGGGCACGTCGGTGAAGATCAGGTCGGCCAGCGCATCGTTGGTACGACGGAGCCGGCGGGCCAGCACCCGTAGCAGCTGCTCGGCGATCTCGGGCCGGTCGGTGATCCAGGGCTTGAGTGAGGTGTGCGCGAGCGAGGCGAGTCGGGCCTCGGTGACGACGGTGGCGGTCGCGGTCCGGGGGCCCGGGTCGAACAGCGACAGCTCGCCGAACATGTCCGACGGGCCCATCACCGAGAGCATGTTCTCCCGGCCGTCGGTCGCCCGGCGGCCGATCTTCACCTTGCCGGTCAGGACGATGTAGAGGGTGTCGCCCTGCTC
>JAYSQK010000325.1:0-3750 GCA_043721555.1 Frankiales bacterium | reverse complement strand
GGGTCCAGCAGGGCGACCTGGGCCTCGGTCCAGGGGCGGCAGTTGGCGGTCTCGACCCGGGTCGGCACCCGGTTGCCCGGCGGCCGGCACTTCAGCGTGTTGAGCACCGAGACCTGGTCGCGGGGCAGCCCGGCCTCGGCCAGCAGCCGGTCGAGCAGCTGCCCGCTGCGACCGACGAACGGCTGCCCGGTGACGTCCTCCTGGGCACCCGGGGCCTCACCGACGACGAGCAGGCGCGCGCCCGGAGACGTCGTACCGACCACGACGGTCGTGCGGTTGGCCACCAGCGACGGGCAGCGGGTGCAGCCGCGGATCTCGCCCGACAGGGCCGCCCAGCTCATGCGCTGCGGGCGGCCGCCCGCGAGGCGCGTCGCAGCAGAGCGCGCAGGTGCAGGGTCACCAGCGGGCCGCATTCGAGCTGCACCATGTGCCCGGCACCCTCGACGACGACGAGCTGCGCGTCGGGGACCGCCTCGGCCATCACCCGGCTGTGGTCGACGGGGGTCATCACGTCCTTGCTGCCGACCAGCACCAACGTCTCGACCGACCGGAGCACCGCGAGGGCTTCGAGCTTGTCGTGGTCGCGGAACGTGTCGTAGAACGCGGCGATCACCTCGACCGGGCAGCGGGCCGTCATCTGCTCGACGAACTCCACCAGCGAGGGGCTGACCTCGGAGCTGCCGAACGCGCCCCGGCGGGTCGCCAGGAACGCCAGGTCGGTGCCGAGCCGGCGGGTCTTCTCGAACGCCCGCGGCCGGGACGCCATCCCCCTGGTCAGCCATGGCAGCACCGCGCCGGTGATGGGCGCGGCCACCGCCGGCAAACCGAAGGTCAGCCCGGCCAACCGGCCGGTCGAGGTCGACATCAGCGCGACGCCGACGATCCGGCTGCCGAACAGCTCCGGCTGCTGGTCGGCCAGGGCCATCACCGTCATGCCGCCCATCGAGTGCCCGACGAGCACCACCGGCCCGGTCGGCGCGCAGGCTTGCAGCACGTCGGAAAGGTCATGGCCGAGCTGGTCGATCGTCGAGTTGGCGGTGCTGCTGCGGCCGCTCCTGCCGTGCGAACGCTGGTCGTAGAGCACCACCCGGCCGGGGTTGTCGGCCGCGAGCGCCTGCCGCTGGTAGTGCCAGACGGCCAGCTCCTGGGTGTAGCCGTGGATCAGGATCACCGTCAGCGGCACGGGGGTGGTGACCGGCGGGCCGAGCTCCTCGACATGCAGGGGCACTCCGTCGTCGGCGACGACCCGCCGGACCCGGTCCGCTGGCAGGTCGAAGAACGGCTCGTCGACATCGGGGTCGGGCTTGAGCCGGGCCCGGCCGACCGCGAAGCGCTCCGCCGTCAACCCGGCCGCCGCCCCCACGGCGAGCGCCCCAACCAGGCCGCCGACCAGTCCGCGCTTCACCAGTGACCCCCTGTGTACGCCCGCGGGACCCGCGCCCCGATCCGGGTCACGATCTCGTAGTCGATCGTGCCGAGCACCTCGGCCCACTCCTGCGCGGTCGGCTCGCCGTCGTCGCCCGCCCCGAACAGCAGCACCTCGTCGCCCTCCTCGACGGCGTCGTCGCCGACGTCCAGGACGAACTGATCCATGCAGACCGTCCCGGCGATCCGCCGGCGGACGCCCCGGAGCAGGACTTCGAGCGCGTTGGTACCGGCGCGTGGCACCCCGTCGGCGTAGCCCAGCGGCACGAGGGCCAGGCTCGACGCGGCCGAGGTGACATGCCGGTGCTGGTAGCTCACGCCGGTGCCGGCTGGCACCCGCTTGACGAGCGCCACCGTCGAGCGCAGCGACATCGCCGGCCGCAGGCCGAACGCCGCCGGCCCACCGAGCTGCGGCACCGGCGACAGGCCGTAGACCGCGAGCCCCGGACGCACCAGGTCGTAGTGCGTCGCCGGCGCGGTCAGCGTCGCCGCCGAGTTGGCCAGATGCCGTACGTCGGGGCGCAGGCCCGCCCGTGCGGCGACCTCGAGCGCCTCGGTGAAGACGCCGGCCTGGTCGAGGTTGACCGGGTGGTCGGGCCCGCCGTCGGCGTGCGCGAAGTGGCTCCAGAGCCCGGCCACGCGGACGCCGCCGTCCGCCTCGGCCTTGGCCGCGGCGTCGCACAGCGCCGGCCAGTCCGCGCGGGTGGCGCCGGCCCGCGACAGGCCGGTGTCGATCTTGAGGTGCAGCCGCGCGGTCACCCCGGTGCTCCTGGCCGCCTGCCCGGCCCGGGCGAGCGCTCCCGTGCTGGAGATCCCGAGGTCGATCTGCGCGGCCACCGCCGGCGCCAGGTCCTCGTCCGGCGTGCTGAGCCAGGCAAGTACGGGCTGATCGATCCCGGCCTGCCGCAGCGCGAGGGCTTCTTCGAGGAAGGCCACCCCGAGCCAGGCAGCCCCACCCTCGACGGCGGCGCGGGCACTGGGGACGAGGCCATGGCCGTAGCCGTCGGCTTTGACGACCGCCATCACCTGCGCGGCGCCGGCCCGCTCGCTCAGCACGGCGACGTTGTCGCGGATCGCGTCCAGGTCGACGAGCGCCCGCGTCCTCATGCCGGCAGCCTCGCAGCCCGCGCCTCGCGGACGGCGTCCGGCCAGGCTTCGAGCAGCAGCGAGGCGCTGGTGGTCGCGCCCCGCGCTGACAGTGCGCCGGCCCGGCCGTGCAGGTAGGCGCCGACACTGCCGGCGTCGAGCGGCCCGAGGCCCTGCGCGAGCAGCGCCCCGACGCCACCGCTGAGCACGTCACCGGACCCGGCGGTGGCGAGCACCGGGCTGCCGGTGTCGTTGACCCGGGCCGGGCCGTCCGGCCCGACGACGATGGTCGCGTCGCCCTTGAGCAGGACGTGCACGCCGAGCTCGGTGGCCAGCCGCCGCGCGGCGCCGATCCGGTCGCCGGCCACGTCCTGGCCGAACCGGGCGAACTCGCGGTCGTGCGGCGTGAGCAGCGTCGGCGCGGTCCGCGCGCTGAGCCAGTCGGGGAGCTGTGCGCAGACGGTCAGCGCGTCGGCATCGACGAGCGCCGGGACGTCCTGGTCGAGCACGGCCTGCACCGCCGCCGCGGCGGTCGGGTCGGTGCCGAGCCCCGGCCCGACGACCCAGGCCTGCACCCGGCCGGCGTCGACGACCCGCGCGCCGCTCGCCTCGGTGACGACCGTCTCGGCCCAGCGCGCCCGCACCTGCTCGGCTACGTGCGGGGCCCCGACGAAGCGGACCATCCCGGCGCCCGCCCGGACCGCCGCGCCGACCGCGAGCACGGCCGCGCCGGGGTAGCGCTGCGAGCCCGCGACGACACCGAGCACCCCCCGCGAGTACTTGTCGGCAGCGCCACCGGCTATCGGCAGGAGCCGGGCGACATCGGCTGCCTGGAGCAGCTCGACCGGGGCGGGTGGCAGGGCCAGGCTGAGCTCGACCAGGTGCACCAACCCGGCGTGGCCCCGACCCGCGCCGACGACCAGGCCGGGCTTGAGGGTGCCGAAGGTGACGGTGAGCCCGGCCCGGACCGCCGCGCCCGCGACCACCCCGGTGTCGGCGTCGACACCGCTCGGCAGATCGACGGCGACCACGTGCGGGCCTGCGACGGCGAGCGCCGCCGCCGCCGGCCGCAGCGGACCGCGGCCACCGATCCCGACCAGCCCGTCGAGCACCAGGTCCGCGTGATCGAGGGCCTGCGCGCCGTCGACCCGGCCGCCGGCCCGGCGCAGCGCCGCCAGGGCGTCCGGCACCACCTCGCCGGACAGCACGGCCGTCACCTGGGCGCCACGGCCGGCGAGC
>JAYSQK010000324.1:0-11124 GCA_043721555.1 Frankiales bacterium | reverse complement strand
CGGCCGATGCCGGGGTCGATCAGCACCGGCACCGCCCGCAGCCGCAGCAGCGCGAAGGCCAGCACGAAGAAGTCCTCGGTCGGCGGTACGAGCAAGGCGGTGCGCATCCCCGGCTGCACGCCGGTGTGCCGCAGACCGGCGGCGACCGCGTCGATGCGGGCGTCCAGCCGGGCGTACGTCGTCGTGCGGAAGCCGGTCCCCCGCGGCAGCGCGAGGGCAACCCGGTCCGGCGCCGTCCGGGCCTGGTCGGCGACCAGTCCGTCGAGCGTCGGCGTCACGGCGCGAGCAGCCGCGTCACCAGCGGGACGATGCGGTCGGCCGCGTCCTCGAGCACGTAGTGGCCGGCGTCCGCGAACCGGTGCACGTCGGCCTTGGGCAGCAGCGAGACCAGGTGGTCGAGCACCACGCCGTCGAAGACCGGATCCCGCATCCCCCAGCAGATCAGCGTCGGGATGTCCTGCAGCAGGTGCAGCCGCTGCTCGGTACGCGCCAGTACGGCGTACGCCCGATCGCTGGGCCCGAGCGGGATGTCCCGGACGAACTGCGAGACCGCGACCCGGTGCGCCGGGCTGTCGTACGGCGCGAGCAACCCGTCGCGGGCCTCGGCGGGCAGCCAGCGTCGGCCCGAGCCGAGCACGAGCGCGCCCAAACTGAAGGCGTTCAAGCGGCGCACCGCGACGTCGCCGATCACCGGCAGCCGCGCGGCGCGCAGGGTCCAGGGCAGCACCTTGTCTGGCGGCAGCGGAAAGGCGCCGGTGTTGAGCAGCACGAGCTTGTCGACGCGGTCGGCGTTGTCGACCGCCCAGGCCAACGCGATCGCGCCACCCCAGTCGTGCACGACCAACGAGATCGGCCCGGTCAGGCCGAGGCCGTCGATGAATTCCCCGAGATCCTGGACGCGGCGGGAGAGGGTGTGCGGGTAGGCATCGGCGGACGGCTTGTCCGACCGACCCATCCCGATGTGGTCAGGGGCGATCGCCCGCAGCCCGAGCGGCGGCAGCGCCGCCAGCAGGGATCGGTAGTAGAACGACCAGGTCGGGTTGCCGTGGACGAGCAGCACGGGCGGACCGGTGCCCTCGTCGACGTACGCCATGGTGTGCCCACCGACGTCGATGCTGCGCCCGGGGTAGGGCCATCCCGCCAGGGGGGACGTCACCACGCGATCTCGGCGGCCGCCACGTTGATGCCGCTACCGACGCCCATCAGCATGACCCGGTTGCCGGCGCTGACGGTGCCGTCCTGCACAGCGCGCGACAGCACGGTCGGTACACCGGCCGGGCCGATGTTGCCGAAGTGCTGATAAATCAGCGGGAACCGGTCGATGTCCAAGCCCAGGGTGTCGCACACGGCGCGCGTGTGGACCTTGCTGACCTGGTGGACAATGTAGGTGTCGACCGTCTGCGGGTCCCAGTCGAAGGAAGCGACCGCCTCCTTCCAGGTGTGCGCGGCCAATTCGAGACCGGCGAGCAGCAGCCCCTTGGTGTCCGTGCGCATCTCGTGCACATGCCCGGTGCACAGATTGGCGTGCGCCGTGCCGGCCCGGCTCATGCCACCGAGGTAGCGCGCGCCGGCGTCCGCCGAGTCGTCCCGTGACAGGACCATCGCCACGGCTCCCGAACCCAGCGTCAGCGTCGCGAACTGCTCACGGAACATCCGTTCGTCGCAGTCGTCGGCCGCGAGCCGGTCGATGGTGGCCTCGACGGTGAACCGGCTGGTCTCCCCGTCAACGACGAGCCCGTGGTCGATCTCGCCCCGCTCGATCATCGAGGCGACGACGTTCATGCCGTTGATGAAGCCCAGGCAGGCGTTGCCGACGTCGAAGTTGACGGCCTCGGCCGGCAACTCCATCCGGCCGTGCACCAGGCTCGCGGTGGACGGCTCGAGGTAGTCCCGGCAGACCGAGGTGTTGAGCAGCGCGCCGACGTCGCCCCGGTCGACGCCGCTGTCGGCCAGCGCGAGCTCGCCGGCCCGGGCGGCGACCTCGCTGGGCTGCGTCCCGTCGTCCCAGACCCGACGCTCCTTGATGCCCGACAGGCTCTCCAGCAGCCCGGGCTCGACGCCCAGTCGCTCGAGGGTCCGGGCCAGCCGGGCCTCGATCTCGGCGGAGGTCACCACGTGCGGAGCGTCCACATGCGCCAGACCGCTGATGACAACCTGGCTGTACCGCTGCGTCGCTCTCATGCCTGTGAGCCTCTCCTCGTTCTGCTGCGTCGAACCTGTGGCGTCATCAGTGTTCTGCACGTCACTGCGGGATGCCGAACAGGGTCGGTCGCATGGTGAAGGGGGTGGCCCGTGGGCCACCCCCTTCACGTCCTGTGCTGTTGCCTCAGCGGCGCTTCTCTCCAGCCCGCTGTGCGGCCGGCCCGACTAGGACGCGTTCGCCGGGGCGGACCGGGCCGACAGCGCGCCGGTTCCCACAACGTTGAACGCCTGCACGTCGAACGTGAACGGCCCCGCCACGGTGAACGTGAAGAGCTGGGCCCGGACCGTCGACCCGACGTTGAGCCGCTGGTTCAGCGTCCCGTCCGGGTTGTAGGCCGACACGGTGTAGCCGGTGATCGCCGACCCCCCGTTCGTGGCTGGGAGCGCCGGCGGCGTCCAGTTCACGGTCACCGTCAACGGGTTGGTGCCGGCGGTGACGGCTCCGGAGGTGACGGCTCCGAGCACCGGCGCGTCCGGCACGGTCGCCGGGGTGACGATGTTGGAAGCAACCGACAGAGCTCCCGATCCCAGCGGGTTCACGGCCTGGACCCGGAAGTTGTAGGCCGTGCCGTTGGTGAGCCCGGTGATCACCGTGCTCGTCCCCGCCCCCGTGAGCGCCACAGTGCGGACCACCGTTGCGCCGGTGCGGACCTGGACCGAGTAGCCGCTGATCGCGACACCACCGTCGGTGGCTGGCGCGGTCCACGACAGGCCGGCCGAGGCGTTGTCGCGGGTAGCGACGACAGCGGTCGTTATGCCCGGCACGCCAGTCGGCGTGACCTGGTTCGAGGCCACGGACAGCGGGCTCGATCCCAGGATGTTCAGGGCACGCACCTGGAGGGTGTACGTCGTGCCGTTGACCAAGCCGGTGACCGTGCCCGTGAGGGCAGCCCCGGCGATGCCGGTCCTTGTGACGACAGTGCCGGCGCCCACCGGGGTGGCGACGATCTGGTTGCTGGTCAGAGCCGAGCCACCGTTGGACGCGGCCGTCCACGTGACGGTCGCCGAGCCGGCGGTGGTCGCGGTGGCCGAAGCCGTCGCGGTGCCGATCGTCGGCGCATCCGGCAGCGTCGCCGGAGTGACCGTGTTCGATGCGAGCGACAGGGCACCCGAGCCGTTGGCGTTGATCGCCTGGACCCGGAAGTTGTACGCCGTGCCGTTCGTGAGCCCGGTAATCACCGCAGTCGTCGCGGTCCCGGAGATGAAGTCCGTACGGACCACGGTGGCTCCGGTACGAACCTGGACCTGGTAGGCGGTGATCGGCGAGCCGCCGTCAGCTGACGGGGCGGTCCACCCCAGGTTGACCAGCGCGTTGCCGCGGGTGGCGACAACCGCTGTGGGTGCCGTGGCCAACCCGACCGGCGTGACCGCGTTGGAAGGTGTCGACAGGGGGCCGTTACCGAACAGGTTCACGGCGCGCACCTGGAGGGTGTACGTCGTCCCGTTGACCAGGCCGGTCACGGTGCCGCTGAGCGCGGTCCGGGCGATGCCGGTCCGCGTGACGACCGGGGCAGTCCCGGCCGTGGGGGTCGCGACGATCTCGAAGCTGCTGATCGCCGGCGCGCCGGCAGCAGCGGTCGGGCCGGTCCAAGAGACCGTCGCACTCCCGGTGGCGAACGCACCGGCAGTGGCCGAGGCGGTGCCGATGGTCGGCGCGCCCGGGACCTGCACCAGCAGGGTCTGGTCGGAGAACCTCAACGCCTCCACGTTGCGGACCGTGTCGATGCCGTCGCTGACCTTCTGGCCGACGACGTTCGCGCCGGTCTGGGTCACCGTCACCTTGGCCAGTTCGGTCGCGGTGGCAGCCGTGGCGACGACCGTGTAATTCGCTCGAGGACCCGAGAACAGGGCCGTGTCGGTTCCGGTCGAGTCCGAGAGCAGCTCGCGGACCGCGACGATGTCACCCGGGTCGACCGTGCCGGCGAAGACCGCCGCCTGCAGTGTCGGTCCGGTGAGGTTGCCGGCCCCGTCCCGCAGGTACTGGCTGGTCATCGCACTCTGGCCCACTCCGGCGACGCCGGCGGTGCCGATCTCAACCGCCCGGTCGGCTGCGGACCGGATACTCAGCCGGACGCTGAGATAGCGGTCCCCGTCGATGATGTCGTTGGCGCCGCGACCCTCCATCAGGTCGCTGCCACCGCCACCGAGCAGGATGTTGCCATCTCCCCAGACGTTGGGTCCGGTGAGCAGCGGGCAGAAGTTCGATGCCGACTGCGCGATAACGGTAGCCAGCGGGACATTGAGCGGCCGCACCAGCGGGTCCAGACCGGCGATGCGGTCAAGTCCTGACTGGTCGAGCACGTCGCACCCGATGAAGCCGGCGCCGCCTCGTGCGGCCGGCACGATGTCGTCACCGCGCAAGATGTCGTCGAACTTCCAGCCCGACAGGGCCTCTGCCTCGTTGAACCGGTCACGCACGCCGATCTGCAGGACCCCGGCAGGGGCGATCGGCAGGTTGAGGTCGGCGTCCTGCGGCTGCGGGTCGCCCAGCCCGATCTCCCAGTCGAAGCCCGATCCGCCGGCGACCTTCTCGATGCCCGGTCCGGCGACACCGATGTCGTCGCCACCTTCCATGTCGTAGTCGTCATCACCACCTTGACCGATGAGGATGTCGTGGCCCGGCAGCTGGCTGGTGTCGAGGAAGAACAGGTTGCTGCTGTCCCCGATCAACAGGTCCGGCTGGTCACCGCCCTCTTCCCAGTCGTTGCCGCTGTCACCGAACACCTCGTCCGGACCCTGGCCGCCGATGGCGAAGTCGTCGCCCGCACCGGCAAAGGTGGTGTTGGTGTTGGCTCCACCGTTGGTGAAGTCGCTGCCGTCACCGGGGATGATGATGTCGAGGCCCGGCCCGCCGTCGATGGCGTCGTTGCCAGGCCCGCCCTTGAGGATGTCATCACCGGCGAAGTCGGTGATGATGTCGTTGCCCTGACCACCGAGGACGACGTCGGCCCCGCCACCACCTTCAATGATGTCGTTGCCCAGACCACCCCAGAAGGTGTCGTTGTCGTTGCCGCCGGAGATGCGGTCGACCCCAGCGGTGCCGTTATAGACGCTCTGCCCGTTGATCCCGGACGGATTGACGGTGTTCCGTTCGCGGTACTTGATCGTGCCGTCAGGCATCCGGATGAGCAGCTTGGTCTCGTCGCAGGCCGAATTCGGGTCGTTGACGACGGTGTTGCCGCTGGCGGCGAAGCCGGCAGGTGTCCCGGCCAGGTTCTTCAGCTCGAACTTGCAGTCAGCCGTTGCGAAGGCATCGGCCTTCAGGCTGTGTGCGTTGGTGTTGCGCTGGATCAGCTCCGCGAAGGAGTTGCCCTCGAGTTGCGTCCGCAGGTTCATCCCCGGGGTTCGTGCCAGGTAGTACAGGCGGTCCCCGTTCTGCAGATCGGTCAGCTGGTTCTCAAACACGTAGTTGAACGTGCTGCCCAGCAGACCACCGAACAGGTTGGTCTTCTCGGCGAGCCCACCGACCCAAAGGTCGACGTTGTCCAGGCCCGTGATCGAGTCGGTGCCGGTGTTGGCCCAGGCGTCGGTGCTGTTCATGAACGCCGAGGCATCAGCCGGAGCAACGTCCCCGGCCAGTGCGTCCGGGCTGACGATCTTGCGAGCCGCGTTGCGCCTCGAGACCATTGTCGGGGGGGTGTCGTCGGCATTGCCGAAAATCGCGTCGGGGCCGGCGTCGGCGGACAGGATCGTCGGGTGCTGGCCGTAGGCCGCAACCAGGTTGATGAGCGTCTCCGGGTGCTTGAGGTTCTGTCCGAAGTCGATCCAGTTGGTGTAGGGCTTGAGCGCGGCATCGTTCGTCGACGCGTTGAGCTGTCGCCGGAGGGCGTTCAACCTCGGGATGCCCTCGGAGCGGGCTCGCGTGAGGTTGATCGTCGGCAGGTCCAGGGGCAGACCAAGCAGGTTGTTGCGGAGCGTCTCGGTGACGAACTCGTCGAGCTCGTTGCCGACCTGGTCGGACATGCCCATGACGACACTGCCGGCAGCCTGCTCGGAGGTCAGCGGACCGGCCGGACCGCCGTCGGTGTACGACGGTGGGTTCAGGAACCCATTCAGCAACGAGATGTCGTTGCTGCTCCCCAGGACATCGTCGGAGGTGCCGAACACCCCGTCAGGGCCGGGCTGGTCCTCGTTGTGCCGCGAGATCGTCTCAGTCAGCATGGAGTGGCCGAAGCGGTAGACGGCATGCGCGAACTCCGCCTTGATCGCTGGGTTGAGCTCGGTCTGGGTGAAGGCAAACGGCTGAAACGGGTTGATCGCCGGCTGCACCTTGCGAGCGAACTCCTCGAAGACCAGGTGCTGGTACTCCATCTCGGTGACGAAGCGGGCCGCCTGGAAGAGCCGCTCGCCGTTCCAGCCGCTGGCACCGGCTGTGGACTTCCAGTCGGCGAGAGCAGCGGTACCGAGGGCCGAAGCGTCGGTGCTCAGCGTGTTCTTGATGTCGTCGATGAGCCGGTCGTGCTCGGAGTGGAACACCTGGTGAATGGTGGTCAGTCCGATGTTCTCGTTGACCCGGCCGTCACCAGCGACGAAGTGCGCGTTGAGCATCTCGTCGTCGTAGGTGCCAGCCGGCTGGTTCGCGAAGTCCGCGGACGCAACGCTGTCGGCGTCCGGGCTCAAGCAGCGGGCCGGCAGCCGGGGGGTGACGCCGATTGCCGTGGTGCACGGACCGACCGTGCCGGGGTCCGCGTTGTGGGCGATGTCGGTCAGGAACGGCGTGTCGAAGTGCACCGCATCAGCCGGGACGAGCACCGGATTGGCCGTGTCTCCTTCGACCAGCCGGTCATCGACGGTGTTGATGATCCCGTCCGGGCCCTTCGCGACGTACTGCGGGAGGCCACGCGCCGGGCCGGGGATGAATTTCCCGTACGGGTCGGCGGCCAGCATCGGGATGTCGGTGACGTCGGTGTCCAGGAGCTTGAGACCGAGCAAGGTCTCGGCCTGCGCCTTGGTCGTCGCCCAGGTCGCCATGCCGCCCGCCGTCGGGCCAGCCGGACCACCGAGCAGCTTGCCGGTCGAGACCGGTCGGCCGGCCGGGTTGTTGACGTACTCACGCACGAAGACCTGGTGCGAGGCGTGCGAGGTGTAGGTCTGGCTCTGGTCGACCCAGGGCGAATCGGTGTTCGTCGCGTCCTGGATGTCGTCGGCGCTCTCATCGATCGGCGTTGCTGGGTTGTCGCCCACCACGCCGTCCGGACCGGGCTGGTTCTTCGCCCGTGTCAGCACCATGAACTGCAACTGCGGGGGAAGGTTGTCGGCGCACTCGACCGAAGCCAATGCCGGGTCGCTGCAGTTTGTGCCGAGCTGGTGGTCCGGACCGGGGATCAGTGGGTCGTCAGCCTTCAGCGGGACGAAGACCGCGCCACCGCCCTTGACGGTCTGGTCCACACCGTGGTCGAAGAACTGGCCGAAAAGCGTGAACAGCGAGTTGTAGGGCGGCGAGAGACCGACGTCCGTCGTCACGTTGGGGATGAACAGCGTCTTGTGCGAGGGGACGCAGCCCGTCGGGATCCCGGGGCTCGTCGGGGTCGGGTCGGTCGTGCAGGGCACGACCGGCTCACCACCCTGGGCCCGCACGGGGAATCCGGCCGCCGCAACGGCAGCCGGGTTGGTCGAGGTCTGGTCGACGACCAGGTTGCTGATCACCCGTGGCTGGGTGTCGAAGACGTTCCCCTTCTTCTGGGCGTAACTGGTGGCGACGGGGGGGCCACCGAACGAGCCCTGATCTGCCGGGGGGACCGCGACGAAGGACTTGGCACCCAGGCGTGGGAACACCTGATCTGCGCCGCCGAAGTGTTCCTGACCGGGCTGGAGGTTGTTGCAGGACCCGTCGACCGTCCGCAAACCCAACGACAGCAACGGGCTCGACAGCTGATCCGGACCGGGTCCGACGAGCGCTCCGCAGGGACCGGTGGCCGCCGTGGTGTTCGCGACGTGCGCCTCGGCAATCTTGATCTGCCTGAGGATGTAGGCGAGATCGCTTGGGCTCACGGTGAATCCCTGGCCGACCGGCGCCGTCGCTGCCTGCGCCGAGAGCAGGGGGGCGCCCATGCCGACGGTCAGCAGCAGCGCGGTCGCAGCGGCCACCGTTGGGACGGGACGACCATGTCGGTTGCGCGCAAAGGGAAATACGCCGCGACGAGCAACACTCGCCCTGGGCCGGCGTCGCTTTGCCAAGCCTGTGAACGCAACAGCAAACGGATTCATGGCATACACCTGCCTCGTGGGGTGTGGAGCCCCGGATGCTGGGTGGCAACCCTTGGAGAAACCTTGAGGATGCTCGCTGTTTCGGACCCCAGGGTTTGCCCAAGCTGACCGCCCTACCCTGGCCGGCTGTCGCTGCCGACCAGTCGGTCGGCGGCGCCCTGCAACGCGCCGCAACGGCTCGGCGTACGGGCTCCGCCGGAGCCACAGACGCCACCGCGCTGGCGACCACGCGTGGGCCGCGACGCAGGCAGCTCCGCTTCCCTGCTGTTGTGGTCGCTGCGGTGAGCAAGCGCCCATCGCGGGCCGGCAGGCCCCACCCCCCTGCCCCAGTGATCCACGGAAGCCGGGGCACCCGGATGATCTCTGAAGAGGTGCCCGACCTTCCGTGGATCACCCGGCTCGGGGGCTGCGGCGGACCCGTGGACCCGTGGCGGGCCGAACCTGGACTACGCCTGGTGTACGGCGGCGAGCTCGGCGGCGGCGGCCGGGTCGCTCGCCTGGATGAAGCTGCGGATGACGGGATAGACCTCGGCCTCCCAGCGGGAGCCGCTGAAGACCCCGTAGTGGCCGACACCGTCCTGCAGGTGGTGGTGCTTGTCGGCCTCGGGGATGCCGGTGCAGAGCGCGTGCGCGGCCAGCGTCTGGCCGGGCGAGCAGATGTCGTCTCCGGCGCCCTCGACGGTGAGCAGGGCGGTGCGGGTGATGGCCGCGGGATCGACCCGCTGGTCGCGCCAGGTCAGCTCACCGCGGGGCAGCAGGTGCTCCTGGAAGATCTTGCCGACGGTCTCGAGATAGAACTCGGCCGGGACGTCCATCACCGCGCCGTACTCGTCGTAGAAGGACCGGGTCGCCGCGGCCTTGGCCGTCTCACCGGCCACCAGGTTCTTGTAGAGGCCGAGGTGTGCGTCCAGATGCCGCCGGCGGTTCATCGACATGAACGCCGCCAGCTGGACGAAGCCCGGGTAGACGCGCCGTCCCCGGCCGGCGTACCGGGCCGGCACGGTCTGGATGACCTTGCGCTCGAAGAAAGCCAGCGGCTTGGCGGCGGCGAGCTCGTTGACCCGGTTCGGGTTGATCCGGGTGTCGATCGGCCCGGCGATCAGCGTCAGGCTCACCGGCTGCGCCGGGTCGTCCGCGGCAGCCAGCAGGGCCACCGCGGCGAGCACCGGGACGGCCGGCTGGCAGACCGCGACGACGTTCGTGCCGGGTCCCAGATACCGCAGCGCGGCCATCACGTGCTCGATGTACTCGTCGAGTCCGAAGCCGCCATGGCGGACCGGGATGTCCCTGGCGTTGTGCCAGTCCAGGACATGCACGTCGTGGTCGGCCAACAGGGTGCGAATGGTCGGCCGGATGAGGGTCGTGAAATGGCCCGACATCGGACCGACGACCAGGACCCGCGGCTGCTGCGGCCCGGTCCCCTTGTCGAAGTGGAGCAGGGTCGCGAACGGCGTGGTCCGGGTCGGTCGCTCCGTGACGGTGACCTCTTGGTCACCGACCAGCACCGACTCGATGCCAAACGGCGGGCGGGTGTGCGTCGGGCGGGCCTTCGCGACCATCTCACAGGCCGCCCGCAGCCGGCGGATCCCATGCCGACCACCCACGCGCGGCGGCAACGCGTGCAGCGCGCGGGCGGTCAACCCCGATGCGGTGACCACCGGAGCGCCCGCGATCCGGTTCAGTTCGTATGCGCCGTACAGCATGTGCGTCCCGTCGGTCGGCTGGGTAGGTCGGGCCTTGGTTGTCCCGGACGCCGTTGCGTGGTGGGCTGCTGCCAGCCCGCGCGTCCGATCGGGTGGATCCTACGGAGGGAACCATGACCGCAGTCGCTTCGGGTCGCAACGCCCCGACCGGGAAGAAGGCGCCGCGTCCCGGGCCGCCTCGCGGCGCGCCGTCGCAGGTGGACGAACAGGTCGCGCTTGACGCCGTCGAGGCCGGCGAACCGGTCGGGATCCCCTCGGCCGGCGGGCTGCTACGCGGCGTGGCGAGCGCCTTGCTGCAGCCGGGCTCGATCACCCGGGAGCTGGGCCAGCTGGCCCGCGAGCTCGGCAAGGTCGTGCGCGGGACCGACGAGCTCCTGCCGGCACCGAAGGACAAGCGGTTCGCCGACCCGGCCTGGACCGACAACCCCCTCTACCGGCGCTGGGGCCAGGGCTATGCGGCCCTGGGGCAGACGATGGCGCGGCTGGTCGACGACCTGGAGACCAAGGGCGTCGACTGGCACGACCTCGAACGGGCCCGCTTCGCCGTGAACGCACTGACCGGTGCGCTGGCGCCGACCAACACCCTGGTCGGCAACCCGGCCGCGTTGAAGCGGGCCTTTGAGACCGGCGGCCGCAGTGTCGCCCGGGGCCTCGGCAATTTCGTGTCTGACGTCCGCCACAACGGCGGCATGCCCTCGCAGACCGACCGGACCGCGTTCACGGTCGGCACCGACCTGGCGGTGACGCCCGGTTCGGTCGTGCACCGCGGTCCGGTCGCCGAGCTGATCCAGTACACCCCGAGCACGACAACGGTCCGCCGGCGTCCACTGCTCATCATCCCGCCCCCCATCGGGCGCTTCTACTTCCTGGACCTGCGGCCGGGACGCAGCTTCGTCGAGTACGCCGTCAGCCAGGGGCTGCAGGTGTTCATCCTCAGCTGGCGCAACCCCGGGCCGGAGCAGGCCGACTGGGACCTCGACACCTACTGCGCGGCCATCGAGGACGCCCTCGA
>JAYSQK010000323.1:0-1992 GCA_043721555.1 Frankiales bacterium | reverse complement strand
TCATCGGCGTTGCCGATGCAGGTGTCGGCGCCGAAGATCCGGGCCTTGGCCGCCCGATAGTCCTCGAAGGACCCGTGCCAGTCGGTGTGGTCGTCGGCGACGTTGAGGATCGCGCCGGTGTGCGGCACGACGGTCGAGGACCAGTGCAGCTGGAAGCTGGAGAGCTCGACCGCCAGCACGTCGTAGGGCTCGGGAGCGAGCACGGCCGACAGCAGGGGCAGCCCCACATTGCCGGCCGCCACCGTGCGGTGGCCGGCCGCCGCGAGGATGGCGGCGAGCATCCTGACCGTCGTCGTCTTGCCGTTGGTGCCGGTCACGGCGAGCCACGGGGCCGAGCCCGGTGGGCGGAGCCGCCAGGCCAGCTCGACCTCGCCGATGACCTCGATCCTTGCCTCGGCCGCGGCGAGCAGCAGCGGCGCGGTCGGGCGCCAACCCGGTGAGGTGACGACCTGGACGGTGCCGGGCGGCAGCGTCGGCGAGGTGGCGAACCCCTCGAGCGTGGCCAGCCGGGCCGGGTCGCCGTCGACGACGGTGACGTGGGCGCCGAGCCCGCGCAGCACGCGCGCCGCTGCGGCGCCGGAGATGCCGGCGCCGGCCACGACGACCGCTGCCCCGGCGTACCGGGTGGCGGTCACCCGAGTGGGCCGGCGGACAGGAACTCGGCGTAGAAGACCCCGAGGCCGAACGCCACCGCGAGCCCGGCGATGATCCAGAACCGGACGATGACGGTGTTCTCGACCCAGCCGGCCAGCTCGAAATGATGATGGATCGGGGCCATGTTGAACACCCGTTTCCGGGTCGCTTTGAAGACCCCGATCTGGATGATGACCGACAGCGTCTCGACCACGAACAGCCCGCCGAGCACGACCAGCAGCAGCTCGGTCTGGGTGACGATCGCGATGCCGGCGAGCAGGCCGCCGAGGGCAAGTGACCCGGTGTCGCCCATGAAGATCTTGGCCGGCGAGGCGTTCCACCACAGGAATCCAAAGCAGGCGCCCATCGCCGCGGCGGCGACCAGCGCGACGTCGAGCGGGTCGCGCGCCGAATAGCAGGAATGCGTCACCTCGCGGGCGCAGGAGTTGCCGAACTGCCAGAACGCGATCACGACATACGACGCCAGGACCATCACCGAGGTGCCGGAGGCGAGGCCGTCGAGGCCGTCGGTGAGGTTGACGGCGTTGCTGGTGGCGGTGACGACGAGGTAGGCGAAGACGATGAACCCCGCCGTGCCGAGCCCGATCGCCTTGTAGTCACGGACGAACGACAGGTGCGTCGAGGCCGGGCTCAGACCGAGGCGGTTCTTGAACTGCAGGGCCAGCACCGCGAACCCGACGCCGGTGATGAGCTGGCCGCCGAACTTCGCGGCGGCGTTGAGCCCGAGCGAACGCTGTTTGCGGATCTTGATGAAGTCGTCCAGAAAGCCCACCAGGCCAAGGCTTGTCATCAGCCCCAACACCAGCAAACCACTCGCGGTCGGACCGCGGCCACGGCTGGAGAAGCTCAGCAGGTGCGCGACGGCGTAGCCGACCAGCGTCGCCAAGATGATGACCGTGCCCCCCATGGTGGGGGTGCCCCGCTTGGTCGCGTGGCTGGCCGGACCGTCCTCGCGGATCTCCTGGCCGTAGCCGCGCCGCCGGAACAGCTTCACCACCGCCGGCGTCCCGAGCAGGCTGAGCACGAGCGCAGTCATGGCGGCGACGAGCACCGAGATCACGGCTGCTCCAACAGGACTGCGGCGACGCGTTCGACGCCTTCGCCCTGCACGAGGACGACGCCGTCGGGGCCCAGCTGCGCGTGGAGCAGGTCGAGCGCGGCGTCGGCGTCGGCCACGTGCACCGACTCCTCACCCCAGGATCCCTCGAGGACGGCGCCGGCGTGGATCGCGCCGGCCACCGCTCCGACCGCCACGAGGGAGCTGATGTCGAGCCGCACCAGGAACCGGCCGAGGTCCATGTGCGCCTCGCGGTCCTGTCCGGGCATCGCGCCCAGCAC
>JAYSQK010000322.1:0-2975 GCA_043721555.1 Frankiales bacterium | reverse complement strand
GATGAGCCAGCAGGTGCAGCTGCCGATGCCGACCCGGGCGCTGCTGGCCGTGATCGGGGCCTACCAGCGTTGGCTCAGCCCCCTGCTCGGCCAGCATTGCCGGTTCGCGCCAAGCTGCAGCGCGTACGCCGCGCAAGCGCTCACCGCGCACGGTCTGCTGCGCGGCAGCTGGCTCGCCGTACGACGGCTCGGTCGGTGCCAACCGTTCCATCCCGGTGGGCACGACCCGGTGCCGCCCGCACGTTCTGCGACCATGGGAGCGACGCCTCCCCACAGCGCTGGAGCCATCCCGTGAGTTTGCTCGACACCCTCGCCGTCCCGGTCGCCACCGTGCTCAAGAGCATCCATGCGGGGCTGTCGACGTTCCTCGCGCCGAGCAGTGGGCCGGCCTGGGGGCTGTCGATCGTGCTGCTGACCATCACGGTCCGGCTGCTGCTGTTCCCGCTGTTCGTCAAGCAGATCAAGAGCCAGCGCCGGATGCAGGAGCTGGCGCCGAAGATCAAGGAGCTGCAGGGCAAGCACAAGGGTGACCGCGAGACGCTCAACACCGAGCTGATGAAGCTCTACAAGGACCACGGCGCCAACCCGATCTCTGGTTGCCTGCCGTTGATCCTGCAGCTGCCGGTGTTCTTCGCGCTGTTCCGCACGATGAACGAGTTCCGCCCCAAGCACGGCACCTTCCAGGCCAAGTTCGGCTTGTCCTCGCAACTGCTCGAGCAAGGGGCGCACGCCAAGGTCTTCGGTGCGCCGATCTCGGCGGCCTTCAACTCAAGCGCCGGCCTGCTGCGCCAGCTCGGCGGCAACAGCACCAACGTCCGGATCGTCGCCGCGACGATGATCGTGGTGATGGGTGCGTCGACCTTCTACACCCAGCGCCAGATGATGGCGCGCAACACCCCCGGCGATGCTCAGCAGGCGCAGGTGCAGAAGGTCCTGCTCTACGTCCTACCTTTGTCGTTCGCTTTCTTCGGGTTCAGTTTCCCGGTCGGCGTGCTGCTCTACTGGCTCACCACCAACATCTGGTCGATGGGCCAGCAGGCCTGGGTCATCAAGCGGATGCCCCCGGTCGTGCCGGGTGCTGGCGGCCCGCCGCCGCCGCGGCGCTCGGGTGGGCCGGACGGCAAGGGTCCGCAGGCGCCGACACCCAAGCCCGGGGGGACGGCCAAGGACACGCCGGGCGCGGCGGCGCTCGAGCCGGCTGGCGGTTCGGTCATCACCGCGGCGCCCGGCGGCGGGTCAACCGTCACCGTCGGTGCCCCCACCAGCGGCGCGGCTGGCCCGAAAGCCGTCGACCGCCGTCCGCAGGGCAGCCGGAAGCGCAAGGCCGCTGCCACCCGCCGCGGTGGACGTCGCTAGCTGCGCAGCCCGTCCCGCCGTACGCATGCCACCTCCACAGCAAAGGAAGACCGCAGCCCGTGACCGAGACCAGCGCCCCCCTGACCGAGCCGAGCGACACCCCCGCGGCGCAGGGGCAGGACCTGCTTGTGCAGGAAGGTGACATCGCCGGCGATTACCTCGAGCGTCTCCTCGACATCGCCGACGTGGACGGTGATATCGACATGGACGTCGAAGGCGAGCGGGCCGTCGTGGCCATCGTCGGCGACGGACTGACCGCGCTGGTCGGCAGCGGTGGCCAGACCCTGGATGCGTTGCAGGAGCTCACCCGGCTGGCCGTCGTGCAGCAGACCGGTGTCCGGAGCCGGCTGATGCTCGACATTGGCGGTTACCGGGCGCAGCGCAAGACCGAACTCACCGAGATAGGCACCCGGACCGCCAATCGGGTCCTCGAGGACGGTCAACCGGTCAAGCTCGCCGCGATGACCCCGTTCGAACGCAAGGTCGTCCACGACTCGATCGCCGCGATCAACGGGGTGCACAGCGAGTCCGAAGGCGTCGAGCCCGAGCGTCGGGTCGTGGTCCTGCGCGACGCCGCACCCGCTGACGCGGACCCGCGCGACACGGCGTGACGAGTCCGGCTCTGCTCGCCCCGGCCGCCGCGGCGACCGTCTTCGGGGCGGCCCTGCCATCGCTCGAGGCGTACGCCGCGCTGCTGGCCGGCCCAGGCGTCGAGCGCGGCCTGCTCGGTCCGCGTGAGGCGCCGCGGCTCTGGGAGCGTCACCTGCTCAACTGCGCTGGCCTGTCCGAGCTCATCGAGGACGGTTCGGTGGTGCTCGACCTCGGCTCCGGCGCCGGGCTGCCGGGCATCGTGCTGGCGTTGCTGCGTCCGCAGATCCAGCTGGTGCTCGTCGAGCCACTGCTGCGGCGGGCCACCTTCCTGACCGAGGTGGTCCAGACCCTTGGCCTGCGCACCGTCGTGGTGCGCCGGGTCCGCGCTGAGGAGCTGCACGGCGCGGTCGAGGTCGATGTCGTGACCGCCCGCGCCGTCGCGCCACTGGAGCGGCTCGGTGGCTGGGCGATGCCGCTGCTGCGCCCCGGGGGGCGGTTGCTCGCCTTGAAGGGGGACCAGGCCCAGGCCGAGCTCGACGCGGCGCTGCCGGTGCTCCGCCGGGTCGGTGCTGCCTCGGCCGACGTGGTCGAGGTCGGATCGGCCCTGCTGTCGACCGACGCGCGGGTGATCGTCGCCACCCGCAGCGCTGCCGCCGGTGCCCGGGTCCGCGCGGCCGGCCGACCGTCGTCGGCCCGGCCGGGCGGGATCTCGGCGACCAGCAAGCGCAAGGACCACCGGTGAGCGAGCTCGGCTGGCCCGGGGACACCCCGCCGTCGGCGGAGGAGTTGCTCGGCTGGCCGCCGCGGCAACCGGCCGCCGTAAGGCCCGCCCGCCCGCCCGTGCCCGTGCCCGTGCCCGCTCCAGCACCGATGCCGCCCGTGGTGGCGACCCCTTCGCCGGCCGCTGGATCGCCGGCCGCATCCGCACCGGCGGCAACACCTGCCGAGCCGCCGGTGGCCCACCCGACCGATGGGCAGCCCGCTGATCGTCTCCGGGAGTCGCTGCGCGACGAGACCCCGATTGGCAC
>JAYSQK010000321.1:0-9468 GCA_043721555.1 Frankiales bacterium | reverse complement strand
AGCCCGGACCGCCCCCGGGGTGGTTGCGGTGCTGACGGCCGCCGATCTGGGCCTGGCCCCGCTGCCCGCGATGCTGCCGATGTACAACCCGGCCATGGTGAGCCCGCTGCTGGCCGCCGAGGTCGTCCGGTTCGTCGGCGACCCGGTCGCCGTCGTACTCACCGAGCTGGCCTACCAGGGTCAGGACGCCGCGGACCTCGTCGAGGTCGAGTACGACCCGCTGCCCGCCGTCGTCGACATGCGGGAGGCGGCCGCCGACCAGGTGCTGCTGTTCCCGGCGGCCGGCACGAACACGGTCTGCACCTTCGGCGCCGACACCCCGGACGCGGACCTGTTCGACGGCTGCGAGGTGGTCGTCACCGAGCAGGTGCACAACCAGCGCCTCGCGGTCGCGCCGATGGAGGGCCGGGCGGCGGCGGCGGCGCCCGACGACGGCGGTCGGCTCACCCTGTGGCTGTCCACGCAGGCGGCCGCGGCGGCGCAGGGGGCGATCGCGGCGTGGCTCGGGCTGGCTCTCGAGGACGTGCACGTCATCACCCCCGACGTCGGCGGGGGGTTCGGGGCCAAGATCGGCGCTGACCCGGACCACGCAGTCGTCGCCGCGGCCGCCCGGCACGTCGGCCGACCGGTGCGCTGGGCGGAGTCCCGCTCGGAGAACATGGTCGCGATGACCCACGGGCGGGCCCAGGTCAACACCGTCACGATCGGCGGCCGGCGGGACGGCACCGTGCTCGCCTACCGCCTCGAGATCCTGCAGGACTGCGGTGCCTACCCCCGGTTCGGTGGGCTGCTGCCCATGCTCACCTGCCTGATGTCGCCGGCCGTCTACGACATCGCCCGGGTCGAGGCGCGGGCCCGCAGCGTGGTCACCAACACCACGCCGGTCGCGGCGTACCGCGGTGCCGGCCGCCCGGAGGCGACACACGCCATCGAGCGCGCACTCGACCTGTTCGCTGCCGAGACCGGCCTCGACCCGGCCGAGGTCCGGCGACGCAACCTGCTCCCCGCGTTCACCGAGCCGCACACCACCTCGACCGGTGCGGTCTACGACACCGGCGACTACCCCGCTGCGCTCGACCGGGTGCTGGCCGCCGCGGGCTACGACGCGCTGCGCGCTGAGCAGGCCGACCGGCGCGCCCGCGGCGACGCCGCCCAGCTGGGCATCGGCTTGTCGGTGTACGTCGAGATCACCGGCATCGCGGTGGAAGGTGCTCCCCACGAGGTCGCCGACGTCCAGATCCACGCGGACGGCTCCGCCACCGTCCTGACCGGCACCTCGCCGCACGGCCAGGGGCACGCCACCGCCTGGGCGATGCTGGCCAGCGACGAGACCGGCATCCCGATCGAGCGGATCACCGTGCAGCACGGCGACACCGACCTCGTGCCGGACGGCGTGGGCACGTTCGGTTCGCGCAGCCTGCAGCAGGGCGGCGCCGCGGTCCAGCAGGCCACCCAGGAGCTGGTGGCGCTCGCCCGGGAGCGGGCGGCTGCCCTGCTCGAAGCCGACGTGCGGGACCTGGTCGTCGACAAGGGCCGGGCGGCGCTGCACGTCGCGGGCTCGCCGGACGCTGCCGTGACCTTCGCCCAACTGGCCGAGTTGGAGCCGTTGCGGGTCCGCAGCGTGTTCGAGGCGCCCGGCCCGACCTTCCCCTTCGGCGCCCACCTGGCCGTGGTCGAGGTGGACGTCCCGACCGGCAAGGTGCGCCTGCTGCGGCTGGTGGCGGTGGACGACGCCGGCACAGTCCTCAACCCGCTGCTCGCCGAGGGGCAGCGGCACGGCGGCTATGCGCAGGGCGCCGCCCAGGCCCTGATGGAGGAGGTGCTCTACGACGGGGACGGCAACCCCGAGACGACCACCCTCGCGACCTACCCGTTCCTGTCGGCGACGGAGGTGCCCAGCTTCGAGCTCGTCGACATGGCCACCCCCACGTCGTACAACGCCCTCGGCGCCAAGGGCATCGGTGAGGCCGGCACTATCGGCGCGACGCCGGCAATCCACAACGCAGTCGTCGACGCGGTGTCCCACCTGGGTGTGCGGCACATCGACATGCCCACCTCGCCGCAGCGGGTGTGGCGAGCGATCCAGCGAGCGACGGGGGAGGCCCGCTGATGTACGTCGACATCACGGTCAACGGCGCGGCGCGCCGCGACGAGATCGAGGACCGGCTGCTGCTGGTCCATTACGTCCGGGAGGTGTGCGGCCTGCGCGCCACCAACGTGGGGTGCGACACGACCTCGTGCGGGGCGTGCACGGTGCTGCTCGACGGCGAGTCGGTGAAGTCCTGCACGGTGCTCGCCGCCCAGGCCGACGGCCGGCAGGTCGCGACGCTCGAGGGGCTGGCCGGGGCGGACGGCGCCCTGCACCCGGTCCAGGCCGCGTTCCGGGCCGAGCACGGGCTGCAATGCGGCTTCTGCACCCCGGGGATGGTGATGGCCTGCGTCAGCCTGCTCGCGGACAACCCCACACCGACCGAGCACCAGGTCCGCGAGGGCCTGGAGGGCAACTTCTGCCGGTGCACCGGCTACCACAACATCGTGCGAGCCGTGCTCGCCGTCGCCGGCAGCTGAAGACGTGATCACCGCCCCGTTCCAGTACGTCCGGGCCGACTCGGTGGCGCACGCGGTCGAGCTGCTCGGGCAGCACGGCGACGACGCCAAGCTGCTCGCCGGCGGCCAGTCACTGCTACCGATCATGAAGCTCCGGCTGGCCCGGCCGGCGGTGCTTATCGACATCAGCCGGCTGACGGAGTTGGCCTACATCAGGGTCGAGGGCGACGAGATCGCGATCGGCGCCGCGACCCGGCACTGCGACATCGTGGACTCGGCCGACCTGCGGCGCGAGACGCCGCTCCTGCCGCACGTCGCCGCGCTGGTCGGGGATCGGCAGATCCGGCACCGCGGCACGTTCGGCGGTTCCCTGGTGCACGGCGATCCCGCAGCCGACCTGCCCGCCGCCGTGCTGGCGCTCGGAGCCACGTTCGTCGTCCAGGGCCCGGCCGGGCAACGCCGGGTCGAGGCGGCCGAGTTCTTCGTCAGCTACTTCCAGACCGCGGTCCGTGACGACGAGGTGCTCGTCGAGGTCCGGGTGCCGCGGACCGGCCAGACCGGGTGGGCCTATGAGAAGTTCACCCGCCGGGCCAACGACTGGGCGATCGTCGCGGTCGCGGCCGTCGACGGCCGGGTCGCCCTGGCCAACATGGGCCAGACCCCGCTGCGGGCGACAGCGACCGAGCAGCGGCTCGCCGCCGGCGCCTCCCCCACCGAGGCGGCGGCCTCAGCAGCCGACGGCACCTCGCCGGTGCAGGACATGCACGCCGACCGCGACTACCGCCAGCACCTGGCCCGGGTGCTCACCGAACGCGCCCTGACGACCGCCAGCTCGACCTGACCCTGCCCGGGCGCAACCGTCCCGGCGTACGGCGGGCTCGGGTCAGCATTGTTGACGCCTGACAATTACGGGAGGAAGCCATGCCCAAGTTCGTCACGTTCTTCTCCTACACCGCGGAGACGTGGGGTCGGATGATCGCCAGCCCAGGCGACCGGACCGCCGTCGTCCGCGCCACCGTCGGGGCGGTCGGGGGTTCCGTCGAGTCGCTGCACTGGATGCTCGGCGCCCACGACGGCATGCTGGTCTTCGAGGTCCCGGACTCGGCGACCGCCGCGGCCATCAGCACCACGATCCTGAGCAGCGGCTCGTTCCGCGCGGCGGAGACACACGAGCTGTTCACTCAGGACCAGCTGACGGCGCTGCTGGGCAAGGCCGACACGGCCAAGAGCACCTACCGGAGCCCCGGGAGCTAGTACTTCTCCTTGGTCCGGAGACGGGCCCCGCGGCGAGCGGACAATTCAGGCACCCGACCGGGGAGTGGCAGCGGAACCGGGCGCGCAGGATCCGGCCGCGTGCGGGATCAGCCGTAGTTGAACGTCGTGGTGCACCCGCCGTCGACGGTCACGATCGAGCCGGTCATGAACGAGCTCTCGTCGCTGCTGAGAAAGACGGCCACGTTGGCCACCTCGTCCGCATGCGCCTGCCGGCCGATCGGTTGCCGTGCAGCCGCTGCCTCGCGACGCGCGTTGGCGGCGGCAGCAGCGTCGGGGTCGAGCCCGGCCCGGTGGCCGCCCATGTCGGTGTCGATGTAGCCCGGGCAGATCGCGTTGACCCGGATGCCCTGCCCGCTGTAGTCCACGGCGAGCTGCCTGGTGAGGTTGACCACGCCGCCCTTGGAGGCGCAGTACGCCGGGGCGAGTGGTGCCCCGATCAGGCCGTAGGTCGAGGCGATGTTGACGATCCGGCCGCGGCCGGAGGCGAGCAGGTGCGGCATCGCGGCGCGGGTGCACAGGAACGGACCGGTGAGGTTGACGGCGAGCGCCAGATTCCAGTCAGCGACGTCGAGCTCGTGCAGCAGACCCGTCCCGCCGGCGATGCCGGCATTGTTGACGAGCACATCCAAGGCCCCGAATTGCTCGACCGTCGCGGCGACCATGGCCGTGACCTGGTCGGCATTCGACACGTCGCATTGGCTGAACACAGCCTGCCCGCCTGCGCTCCGCACCGCCTCGACCGTGGCCTCGCCGGACTGCACGTCGGCGACGACGACGCGGGCGCCTTCGGCTGCCATCGCCCGTGCTATGGCCGCGCCGATCCCGCCAGCCGCGCCGGTGACGACGGCGACGCGTCCTGACAGCCTCATCGTGAGTTCACCGCTTGACATGTCACGTCCTTTCGCGCAGGGATTGGTGCCCGGCTGATCGTCACGCCGAAATCCCACCGTCGACCATCACCGTCGCGCCGTGCATGTACGACGAGGAAGGGCCGACCAGGAACGACACCACATCGGCGACCTCCTCCGGCGTGCCGATGCGCCCGGCCGGCAGGCTCGCATCGAAGTCCGCCATCGCCGAGGCGTCGTGCCGGATCCAATCGGCCATCGGGGTGTCGATCAGCCCCGGGCAGACCGCATTCACCCGGATCCCCTGCCGCCCGTGGTCGACCGACAAGCTGCGGGTCAACTGGAGCAGCGCACCCTTGGAGGCGCAATACGCCGCCCGTTGACGGCCACCCCGGATACCGGCAGTGGAGACGACGTTGACGATGGCGCCACTTCCCGCCGCAACCATGGCGGGCAGCACCTCCCGGCAGGTGAGGAACGGCCCCATCGCGTTGACATCCATGAAGCGCCGCCATTCCTGGACCGACAGCTCCGGCACGTCGTGGCGATCGAAGTAGCCGGCGGCGTTGACGAGCACCGCGACTTGGCCGAGACCGGAACGCACCGCGGCCACGGCCGCCGCCACCGATTCCTCGTCCGCAACGTCGCAGGTCACCGCCAAAGCGCCTGCGAGGTCCGCCGCGACCTTCGCTGCGCCGTCGCCGTCGAGATCCAGGCAGCCGACCGAATACCCGTCGGAAGCCAGCCGGCGCGCGACAGCTGCGCCGATCCCGCCGGCCGCACCGGTGACCACCGCGACGCCCTGCATGCTCACCACTCCACGATCGAGCGGGTCAGCGACACAGCGGTGATGAAGGTACGGAACAGCCGCAGCGGGTCCTCGTCGACCATGGCGACGGTCTTTTCGTCAAGGCGCTCCACCCGATGCAGCCAGGTGGCCATCTCGGCGAAATCACCGGTGTGAAATCGGACCTCAAGGGTTGCTGGCAAAGGGATCTGAGGCGGTGTGAACGACGACAGCCGCTCCAGCGCGGTCCGGGCGCCGACCCGGATCAGCTCCCGGGCCTGGACCGGGTGCAGGCCGGTGGAGGCGAACCGCGTCCAGGACTGCTTCACGACGACGGCCTCGATGCCCGGACAGAACGGGGCCGCCTCGTCGGCTGTCGTCTGGTCGCCGGTGATGAGCACGACCGGCACGCCGTACGCCTGGGCGACCAAGGCGTTGATGCCGGACTCCCCCACCACGGTGCCGTTGAGCGTGACATCGGCGATGGCCCGGGGGTTGTAGGTGTGCGACAGCACCGCCGATGAGCTCATCGAGCCGTGGTAGCTGATGAAGAACACAGCATCGAACGACGCGTCGAGCCCCTGCACCATGTACATCGGCTTGTGCTTGCCCGACAGGTAACTCGCCTGCCCGTGCAATTCGTCGGGCCGAAGATTCTGCATGCTCGAGTGCGAGTCGTTGACGAGGAATTCGGTCGCGCCGGCGGCCAACGCCCCGTCGATGGCGGCGTTGACCTCGGCTTGCAGCAGGCCGCGGTAGTAGTCGTACTCCGGATTCGGGCCGACTGCCTGGTTCCAGTCGACGACGCCGGTCGTACCCTCCATGTCGCTGGAGACGAACACCTTCATGCGCAGGTCCTGCTCTCTGTCCGGGGTTCGGACTCATCCGCGGTGATGACGCTGTACGTCGCGCCGGGCAGACCGGCCGCCCCGCCGTGCCGCCCGTCCGGGGTCAGCGCCAGGGCGCGCAGCTCAGCGCGGAACGCGTCGGGGAGCAGGGCCGCGTCGTCCAGCGCCTGCTGGCAGGCGGCGGACGGGTCCTCGCCGGCGCCGACGAGATCCACGATCCGGCGGGCGGTACCGGCCCGTAGGGAGAGCTCCCCGCGACCGGTGCAGGCGGCTCCGCCGTAGCGCAGGTCGCAGTAGTTGCCGGCGCCAGGTATCGCCGAGTCCCCGACCCGACCGGGGTACTTGTACGGATAGCCGCTGGTGCTGACCCCGACACACATCTCGCCGTGCGCGTCCAAGGCCAGCACGTTGATCGTGCCCCACGGGCCTTCGTGGGGTGCAAGCCGTCGTACCAGCTCGAGGGCGGCTCGGCTGTAGGCGAGATCGCCTACCTGGACGGCTGTTCCCTCTCCCTCGACAGACTCGGTGAGGTCGTCGACGAGCTGCCTGCGCCAGAGCTCGCGGGCCTCGGGGGTAAGCAGGTCAGCGGTCTGGAAGCCACACTCCTGGGCGAACAGGGCCGCGCCCTCCCCGACGAGCAGCGCGTGCTGGGGCAACTGCTCCAAGACGGCGCGGGCGACCGACACCGGATTCGGGTAGCCCTTGAGGCCCGCGACTGCACCGAAGGCCCGGCTCGACCCGACCATCACCGAGGCGTCGAGCTCGACTTCACCGCGCGCGTTGGGCAATCCGCCGGTGCCGACGTAGTGGTCGGTCAGGTTGTCCTCGCACAGCCGCAGCGCAGCCTCGACCGCGTCCAGCGCCGAACCGCCCCGACGCAGCAGCTCCATCGCGGCCAGCAGACCCACCTCCCCGCGCTCACTGGCGATCATGACGGGCAGCCGATCAGCCACTGGTGGTGTCTCCCATCGGCACGGCGTCGAAGGCAGCAGCGGTGGCGCCGACGAGGTGGCAGGCGGCCTGGTGGTCGCCATTCCCCGCGTCGGCCAGCGCCGGATCATCGACCAGGCACCGGTCGAAGGCGACCGGGCAGCGCGCGGCGAAGCGGCAGCCCTTCGGCACATCGATCGGCGATCCCGGCTCCCCCTTGACCGTCGCCGCCGGCTCGTAGCCCGGCCGCATGCGCGGCACGGAGGCCAGCAGCAACCGGGTGTATGGGTGCTGCGGCCGCGAGAAGACCTCGTCGGTAGGGCCGGTCTCGACGATGCGACCCAGGTACATCACACTCACCCGGTCGCAGGCCTGCCGGACGACGGCCATGTTGTGGGCCACGAACAACATGGACAGACCGAGGTCGCGCTTGAGGTCCGACAGCAGGTTGAGGACGTTGGCCTGCACGGAGACGTCGAGGGCGCTGACCGGTTCGTCGGCGACGAGCACCTGCGGCTCGAGCGCCAAGGCGCGGGCGATGCCGATCCGTTGCCGCTGGCCACCTGAGAATTGCCGCGGGTAGCTGGCCAGGGCGTGCTCCGGCAAGCCGACCAGGTGCACCAGCTCGCGGCACCGCGCGTCGACCTGCGCCGCGGGAACCATCCGGTGCAGCCGGAGCAGCTCGCGCAGGATCTGCCCGACGGTCATCCGCGGGTTGAGCGAGCTGAAGGGGTCCTGGAAGACCATCTGGACGTGCCGCCGTTGCTCGCGGGTCCGCTTCGCGGCGAGCACCTCGGTCCCGAACAGCACCTCCCCGGCCGTCGGCACATACAGCCCGACAATGGCTCGCCCAAGAGTGGACTTTCCACAACCGGACTCACCGACCAGGCCGACGGTCTCCGAGCGCCCGACGACCAGGTCGACGCCGTCGACAGCACGGAGCACTGGCCGGGGTCGACGTCGCAGCCGGTCAAGGGTGCGGTATTCCAGGGGAAAGTGCTGGGACAACCGACGGACGGTGAGGACCGGCTCGCTCACGCGTGCACCTCTACCTGGGCCGACCAGGCCGCCGTCGAACGCACGTGCCGGCATGCGCTGTGCCGTCCCGTGGACAGATCCATCAGCGCGGGCTCGCCGGCCGTGCAGTCGTCCTCGACGAACGGACAGCGCGCTGCGAAGGGGCAGCCCGACACGGGTTCGACGAGGTCCGGTGGGGAGCCGGCGATCGTGAGGAGCCGCTGCCGGACCAGCTCGGGGTCGGGCACCGAGCGCAGCAGCGAGAAGGTGTACGGGTGCTGGGGATCCAGGACGAGCTGACCGATCGGGCCGTCCTCGACGATGCGGCCGGCGTACATCACGGCCAGCCGGTCGCAGGTCTCGCTGACGACCGCCAGGTCGTGGGTGACCAGCAGCATCGCCAGGTCACTGTGGCGTCGTAGGCCCCGCAGCAGCTCCAGCACCTGGGCCTGGATCGTGACGTCCAGCGCGGTCGTCGGCTCGTCGCAGAGCAGCAACTTGGGAGCGCAGGACAGCGCAATGGCGATGACCACGCGCTGGCGCAGGCCACCGGACAACTCGTGCGGGTAGGCGCGAGCGCGCCGCTCCGGGTCGGGGATGCCCACCTGTCGCATCAACTCCAGGGCGCGCTCGCGGGCGGCCGGGCGGGAGAACCCCAGACATACCTGGGGTGCTTCGGCGATCTGGTTGACGATCCGCATCATTGGATTGAGCGCTGTCATGGGGTCCTGGAACACCATGCTGACGGCCGAGCTGATCGCCTTGCGGCGGGCGCCACGATCGAGTGCTGTGACGTCAACGCCGTCCACGAGCAGCTGCCCGCCGACGATCTCGGCCGGGTGCGGCAGCAGGTCGAGCACGGCCCGCAGCGACAGGCTCTTGCCGCAGCCGCTCTCGCCCACCAGCCCGAGGGCCTCACCGGGCGACACCGTGAACGAGACCCCGCGGACGGCGTGCAGCAGGCCTCGGCGGGTGGGGACGTCCACGTGCAGGTCGCGGACCTCCAACACCGGAACGGTCATGTCTGCTTCACCCGCTCGACGATGCCGTCGCCCAACAGCGACAGGCCGAGACCGGTCACCACCACGGCCAGGCCGGGGATCGTCGTGAGCCACCACTTGTCCAGCAGGAACTGCTGGCCGTCGGCGATCATCGCCCCCCAGTCGGGTGACGGCGGCGGGACGCCCAGGCCGAGGTACCCGAGCGTCACGATGGC
>JAYSQK010000320.1:0-11715 GCA_043721555.1 Frankiales bacterium | reverse complement strand
GGCAGCGAGCTCGACGGCGAGACCTCGACCTCCTTGCCGATGAGGCTGTCCTCGATCCGGCCGACCCCCCGGATCGTCGACTGCTCCAGGACGATCGAGTGCTCGATCTCGGTGTCCTCGAGGGTGCAGCCGAAGTAGATCGAGGTGAACGGCCCGACGTAGGTGTCCCGGATCACGGTGTCGCGGCCGATGATCGCCGGGCCGCGGACGGTCGAGCGCTCGATGACCGCGCCCTCCTCGACGACGACCCGGCCGATCAGCTGCGAGGCCTCGTCGACGGTGCCCTGCATCGACGGCTCGACGCTCTCGAGGATCTTGCGGTTGCACTCGAGCATGTCCTCGAGCCGGCCGGTGTCCTTCCAGTAGCCGGTGACCAGGTGCGGCCGGACATCGCGACCCTCGTCGATGAGCCACTGCAACGCGTCGGTGATCTCCAGCTCGCCGCGAGCGGACGGCTTGATCGCCGCCACGGCGTCATGGATGCCCTTGCGGAACATGTAGACCCCGACCAGCGCGAGGTCGCTCTTGGGCTCCGCCGGCTTCTCGACCAGCGTCGAGACGCGGCCGTCGGCGCCGAGCTCGGCCACCCCGAACTGCGAGGGGTTGTCGACCTTCGTGAGCAGGATCTGCGCGTCGTAGGTGCCGTCGCGGAACTCGCGCACCAGCTCGGTGATGCCGCCGATGATGAAGTTGTCGCCCAGGTACATCACGAAGTCGTCGTCACCGAGGAAGTCGCGGGCGATCAGCACGCAGTGCGCGAGGCCGAGCGGGGCGGTCTGGCGGATGTAGGTGACCTTGATGCCCAGCTCGCTGCCGTCGCCGCAGGCCGCCTCGATCTCGGCGTGGGTGTCGCCGACGATGATCCCGACGTCGGTGACGCCGGCGTCGCGGATCGCCTCGAGGCCGTAGAACAGCACCGGCTTGTTGGCCACCGGGACCAGCTGCTTGGCCGAGGTGTGGGTGATCGGGCGCAGGCGCGTACCTGCTCCGCCGGACAGCACGAGGGCCTTCATGGGGTCCGAGGCTACCGGCGCGCGAGCAGCCACCGGCCAGGGCCGCTGCCGCCGTACGCTGGACATGGAACCCCGCGCGGCTGGCGCTCGTCCTCGGGGATACGCCCGTCCGTGACCACGAGGAGCCCCCGTTGATCCCGCCCGACGAGCCGACCGGCGACGTCCCGCCGTCCGGCGGCCCGCGCCTGCCGCCCGAATTCGACCCGCGGCGCCGACCGAGCGATGGCGCCCCCCGGATCAGCCGAGGCGGCAAGGCAGCGGTCACCACGGTGCCGCCTGCCCGCCGCAGCGGGCGTCGACGGCTGGCCCGGGTGCTGTCCTGGGTGGCGGTCACGCTCGCGGCGACCATCGTGGGGGTGGCGGTCCTCGGCTACGTCGCGATCAACCACTACAACGGCAACATCAGCCGGATCGCCGGTGAGATCAGGCTGCCCGGCAAGGCCGCGCCGGCCAAGGCGCCGCGCAACGCCAGCAACTACCTGCTCGTGGGCTCGGACAGCCGGGCCGGCCTGAAGGCCGGTGAGGGGACGCAGGGCACCGGCGCCGACTTCGTCGTCGGCCAACGCTCGGACACGGTGATCCTGGCGCACTTCTTCGGCAACAGCGACAAGGCGCAACTCGTCAGCTTCCCCCGCGACTCCTACGTCCAGATCCCCGCCTACACCGACCCCAAGACCGGCCAGGTGCATGCCGCCCGGCACGACAAGCTCAACAGCGCCTTCGCCGTCGGCGGCCCCAAGCTGCTCGTCGCGACGATCGAGCAGCTCACCAACATCCGGGTCGACCACTTCCTGCAGATCGACTTCAGCGGCTTCAAGGGCATGGTCAACAAGCTCGGCGGGGTCGATGTCTGCCTGCGGCACGACGCCTTCGAGCACGACTCCGGCATCGCCCTGACCGCGGGCAACCACCACATCGACGGTGACCAGGCGCTGTCGTTCGTCCGGCAGCGCAAGAAGCTGCCTAACGGCGACATCGACCGGATCTCCCGGCAGCAGTTCTTCATCGGCTCCGTGGTGCGCAAGGTGCTGTCGGCCGGCACGCTGCTCAACCCGTTCAAGCTCAACGGCTTCCTCGACATCGCCACCTCGTCGCTCACCGGTGACCAACAGCTCTCGGTGGGCAACCTCAAGGACCTCGCACTGCGGCTCCGGAGCTTCAGCGCCGGCGGGGTGATCTTCACCACGGTCCCGATCGCCGACATCGGCGGGGTCCGGTTCGGCGCCTCGGTCGTGTTGCTCGACGAAGCCAAGGACGCCGAGTTGTTCGACGCGCTCCGCCAGGACCAGGCGCCGGACGCGCCGCCGGCCAAGAAGGCGGCCACCGCGACGTCGAAGCTGACCGTCAAGCCCGGGGCGGTGCGGGTCCGGGTCTTCAACGGCGCGGGCGTCGCCGGACTCGGCCGCAAGGCCGCTGCCGACCTGACCGGCGTCGGCTTCACGATCGTCGGCGTGCCGGGCAACCGGGGATCGGGCGCCACCCAGACGACCATCACCTACGGACCCGACAAGGCCGATTCGGCCCGCACCCTCGCGGCCGCCCTGCCCGGTTCGGTGCTGCAGGAGGACCCCTCGCTCGACCGGACCCTCGAGGTCGTCGTCGGTTCGGGCTACACCGGCGCCAAGGCCGTGACGGTGACCGGCACCTCGGCGCCCCGCCCGTCCAGCAGCGCCAGCCCCAAGCCGAAGGTCGTGACGGCGCAGGACACCGCCTGCGCCCCGTGATCCTGCTGGGTCCCCGCGATCCCGCCCAACCCTTGCTCACCCTGTACGCCGGGGCAGGGCGGGTCGAGCTGTCCGGGGCCACCACCGCCAACTGGGTGGCGAAGTCGGCGAATCTGCTCGTCGACGGATACGGCGCCCCCGAGCGGGTCGGGTTGCTGCTGCCGCTGCACTGGCAGACCGTCGTCCTGCTGCTGGCCGGTGTCGACGCCGGCGCGACCGTCGTGGTGGTCACGGATCCGCCGGCCCTGGCCGGTGTCGACCTCGCGTTCGTGCTCGCCGGGCAGGCTGAAGCGACCCTCGCCGCCGGTTGCGGGGAGGTGTTCGCGCTGTCCGGCCACCCGATGGGCGCGCCGCT
The DNA here is from genome assembly GCA_043721555.1 of Frankiales bacterium. GTDB lineage: Bacteria > Actinomycetota > Actinomycetes > Mycobacteriales > SCTD01 > JAYSQK01. Next base: position 8,623 of record JAYSQK010000320.1, on the reverse strand, counting down.
CGGCCCGCTGCCGCCGATGGTGCTCGATTACGCCCGCGAAGTCCCGTCGTACGGCGACCGGTTCCCCGGTGGGTCGACGAGGTCGCCGAGGATCGAGCTCGACGGTCAGCCGGTCGGCGAGCTACCGGACCTCGGGCTCGGCCCGGCCGATCGGGTGCTGACGACGCTCGACCCGGCGACCGGTGACGGCCTGCGGGCCGGGCTGCTGGCACCGCTCGCCGCTGGGGCGGCGCTGGTGCTCGTGCCGGACCCGGCCGTGGTGGACCTGACCGGGATCGCCGCAGCCGAGCGGGTCACGGCGACAGCCGGGATCGACCTGCTCGGCGTACGCCGGCTGGCTTGAACTGGTCTCAGACGCGCTCGAAATTGGCCATCGCGACGTCGAGCGCCTCGCTCGGGTCGTCCTCCCAGACGATGTCGCCGCAGACGACGTCGGCCCACTCCAGGCAACCGCCCTCGGCCGCATAGATCGCTGAAGAGTGCGGGCCGGTCGTGTCGGCCAGGTCGAGCAGCAGCGTCAATGGCACGTGCGCCTGCAGCAGCAGGCTGATCGGGTGGACCGGCGTGATCGCCATGTCGTCTCCAAGAAGTCGGGCAAGTGGACTCTCAAGACGTCGGCAGGTTCGGCGGCACACTGGAGGGCCGAATGGGGGCCAATGTCGGACTGCAACTGGCTCAGGCCCCGACGGCCCGGAAACCCCCGTCGACGTGCACGATCGAGCCGGTCGTCGCCGGGAACCAGTCCGAGAGCAGCGCCACGCAGGCCCGGGCGACCGGCTCGGCGTCAGTGACGTCCCAGCCGAGCGGGGCCTTGTCCTTCCAGGCCTGCTCGAACATCGCGAAGCCCGGGATGCTCTTGGCGGCCATGGTCTTGATCGGCCCGGCCGCGACGAGATTGCTGCGCACCCCGTGCGCGCCGAGGTCGCGGGCCAGGTAGCGGTTGGCCGACTCGAGCCCGGCCTTGGCCACCCCCATCCAGTCGTACGCCGGCCAGGCAACGGTCGCGTCGAAGTCCAGCCCGACGTACGACGAACCGGTGGGCATCAGCGGCAGGCAGGCGCGGGCGAGCGCGGCGTAGCTCCAGGTGGAGACCTGCAGGGCGGTCGCGACGTCGGGCCACGGGGTGTCGAGCAGCCCGTTGCCCAGGCACGAGGCCGGGGCGAAGCCGATGGCGTGCAGCACCCCGTCGAGCTGGCCGCCGAGGCTGCCGGCGAGCCCGGCCAGCTGCTCCTCGGAGGTGACGTCGAGCTCGAGCACCCGCGGCTCTCCGGGCAGCCGCTTGGCGATCCGCTGGGTGATCGACAGCCCCCGGCCGTAGCCGGTGAGCACGACCTCGGCGCCCTGCTCGGTCGCCAGGCGCGCCACCGAGAAGGCGATCGAGGCCTCGGTGAGGACACCGGTGATCAGGACCCGCTTGCCTTCGAGCAGGCCGGTCACCGGCTGGCCCGGGCCTGCTGCCGCTCGAGCTGCTTGTCGACCCGCCGGTCCAACTCGGCCAGCACCATCGACAGCCGGTCCCGCTCGGCTTCGGCCGCGGCGGGCAGGCCCGCCAGCGCGAAGACGTTCCAGAAGTGCAGCATCGGCGCGACGACGTCATCGCGGTGCACCCGCAGGTCGTAGATGCCGGCGCGGGCCACGATGGCCGCTCGGCGGACGAAGCCGGGGATCCCGGTCCCTGGCATCGCGAAGCCGGCAACCTCGTCGGTGATCGCCGTGAGCGCCGCGGTGGGATCGACCTCCAGCGCCGCGGCGACGAGGTCGCGGTACAGCACCATGTGCAGGTTCTCGTCCTTGGAGATGCGCGCCAGCAGGCGGTCGAGACCGGGGTCCTGCGACAGCTGACCGGTGCCGCGATGGGCGACCCTGGTCGCGAGCTCCTGGAAGCTGACGTAGACGATGACGTGCAGCCCGTCGCGAAGGCCCGCCGAGAAGCCGCCGGACACCGTCGCCATCCGGTCGGTCTCGAGCTGGACCGGGTCGACCGCGCGGGTGACCGTCAGGTAGTCGCGCAACGCGATCGCGTGCCGCCCCTCCTCGGCCGTCCACCGGTCCAGCCAGGTCTTCCAGGCCTCCCCGCGGCCGTCGCCGGGGCCGAGCAACCGAGAGATCTCGGCGTTGTATCCGGGCAGGTTGTCCTCGGTGAGCAAGTTGAGCTGCACCGAGGCGCGGACCTCCGGGGAGAGCCGGCTCTGCGCCTCCTGCCAGGGCAGCTCGGCGAAGTCCTTGGCCTCACCCCACGGGACGTACTCGTGCGGCCACCAGTCCTGCGCCCTGGACAGGTGCAGATCCAGGGCCGACTCCAGCCGGGTCGTGAGGTGCTCGGCGAGCAGCGGACGGGTCACGGTGGTCATGGGATCTCCAGGTGGTCGGCGATGGCCTGCTGGGTCTGCCGTGCGGCGGTCCAGAAGACCCCGCCCTCGGGCAGGCTGAGCAGTTGGGCGTTGGGGAGAGCCTGCGCCAGCTCGGCCGCCAGGTCCAGCGGGTGCAGCGGATCGGCGTCCTGGCCCACGACCAGGGCGGGGGCGGTGATCTGTGCCAGCACGCTCCGGTCGAGCAGCGGGCGGTCCGCCCGCTGCGCTGTGGGGGCAGGACGGCGGACCAACTGCTCGGCCCGCCGGGCGAGCAGCAGCGCCGCGCCGCGCCGCGCGCGACTGGCCGCGGGCAGCTCGGCCAGCAACAGCGCGGTGACCGCCGGCTCGTCCCCGCGGTCGATCGCCGCCCCGAGATGCTCCAGCCGGGCGGTCGCGCCGTCGCTGCGGGTCGCGTCGATCGCGGCCGGCAGGACGAAGCCGAGCCGGTCGAACCGGTCCGGCTGGGTCGACAGCAACCGCAGCAGCGCCCCCGAACCGAGCGACAGCCCGACCGCGCGGGTCGCACCGACATGGTCGGCGACGGCCAGCACGTCCTGCGCCAACAGGTCGTAGTCCCAGCCCCTGGGCAGCGTGTCGCTCTCACCGTGGCCCCGGAAGCTCAGCAGCACCCGGGTGCCCTGGGCCCGGGTGGCGAGCGGCCGCACCTCGCTGCTCGAACCGCCGAGGCCGTGCGCGAAAACGGTGACCGGCAGGCCGGCGCCCGCGACGTCGAAACAGACCCCGGCGACCTGTCCGGAGGTGGCGACGGCGATCACTGCGGGCCGTTGGCGCGCAAGCGCCCGGCAGGTGGCTTCCTCACCCCGCTGAGCTACCCGCACAGCGCGACGGGGAACACCGACCGGCCCCGGTCACTTGGTCAGCACCAGTGAGACGTCGTGCCCCCCGAAGCCGAACGACGTGGACAACGCCACCTCGTGCGGGTGGACCCGGTTGTTGACGCGCACGGCGTCGACGTCGGCCTCGTCGTCGGGATCGTCGAGGTTCAAGATCGCCGGCACGATGCCGCTGTTGATCGCGAGCAGGGTGGCGATGGCCTCGACCGCCCCGGCGGCACCCAGCAGGTGCCCGGTGCACGACTTGGTGGCGGTGACCGGCGGGCGGTGGTCGCCGAGCGCCGCGTTCAAGGCCCGGGCCTCGGCGATGTCCCCGAGCGGGGTCGAGGTCGCGTGCGCGTTGACGTGACCGACGTCGGTGGCGGACACCCCGGCGTCGGCCAGGGCCAGCGCGATGCTGCGGGCAGCGCCGACCCCGGACGGGTCCGGGGCGGTGACGTGGTGGGCGTCGGAGGCCAGGCCCGCGCCGGCCAGGTGGCCGTAGACACGGGCTCCCCGGGCGGCCGCGAAATCGGCGCGTTCGAGCACCATGATGCCGGCGCCCTCGCCGAGGACGAAGCCGTCCCGACCCTTGTCGTAGGGACGACTGGCCTGCTGCGGGGCGTCGTGCCTGGTCGACAGCGCGCGCATCTGGGCGAATCCCGACAGGGGCAGCGGGTGCACGCAGGCCTCCGAGCCCCCGGCGACGACGACATCGGCCCGACCACTGCGCAGCAGCTCGAGGGCCACCGCGAGGGCCTCCGAGCCGGACGCGCAGGCGCTGACCGGGCAGTGCACCCCACCTCTGGCGCCGAGCTCCAGCCCGACCGTCGCGGCCGGGCCGTTCGGCATCAGCATCGGGACGAGGTGCGGGCTGACCGCCCGCGGCCCCTTCTCCCGGAGCACGTCGGCCTGGCCCAGGATCGTCAGCGCGCCGCCGATCCCGGAGCCGACGACGACGGCCAACCGCTCCGGCGCGACCTGCGGGGCGCCGGCATCGGCCCACGCCTCGCGGGCGGCGACGAGCGCAAGCTGCTGCACCCGATCGAGTGTCCGGGCCTCGATCCGCTCGAGCCGGCCGGTGATGTCGACGGTGGCTGCCAGCCGGGCAGGCAGCTCGGCGAACTCCGGCTCGTGGAGCAGCCGAACCCCAGAGCGGCCCTCGAGCAGCCCGGACTCGAGCGCGGCCACGTCGGCGCCGAGTGGGGTGATGGCGCCGAGCCCCGTGATCGCGACGGCAACCGTCACGCAGCGACCCCGGCATCGGAGATGTACTTCACGGCGTCCCCGACGGTCGTGAGCTGCTCGAGCGCCTCGTCCGGGATGCGCACGCCGAACTTCTCCTCGCAGGCCACGACGACCTCGACCATGGTGAGCGAGTCGATGTCGAGGTCGGCCTCGAAGCGCGCCTCGGGGACGACCTTCTCGATGGGCGTGCCGGCGACCTCGTCGAGGACGGCGGCGAGCCCGGCGAGGACATCGGGGTTGTTGGCAGTCGTCATAGGGGTCTCCTGGGTGGTTCGCATGGGTGATGGGTTGATCTTGCGGTCGAAAGGGGTGCTTGGCCAGTCCGGATCAGGGACAGCGGACGACCTGGCCGGCGGCGGTCAACCCGGCACCGAAACCGAACAGCAGCACGGCGTCGCCGCGTCGGATGGCACCTTCCTCGTGCAGGCGGGCCAGCGCCAGCGGGACGGACGCCGCGCTGGTGTTGCCGCTGTCGACCACGTCGCGGGAAACCGCAACGGTGTCGGGCAGCCCGAGGGCCTTCACGACCGACTCGGTGATCCGCAGATTGGCCTGGTGCGGGACGAACGCGGCGAGCTCAGCCGGCTCGATCCCGGCCCGCTCACAGGCCCGCCGGGCCAGCCCCGGCAGCGCGCCGGTGGCCCAGCGGTAGATCGCCCGGCCGTCCATCTTGAGCCGCAACGGCTGGCCGTCGATGACGAGCTTCTCGTGCTGGCCGCCGTCGTGGGTCCAGACGACCGGCCCGATCCCGTCGTGCTCGGCCAGGCCGACGACGGCCGCACCCGCGCCGTCCCCGAACAGGAACGCCGTGCCCCGGTCGTACGGATCGACCATCGGCAGCAGCTTCTCGCTGCCGATCACCAGCACCGTGTCGGCGCTGCCGGCCCGCACCGCGTCGGCAGCGAGCGCCAGGGCGTAGGTGAAGCCCGCGCAGCCCGCACCGATGTCGGAGGCCCCGGCCTCGAGGGCGCCGAGCCGCGAGGCGACCTCGGGTGACCCGCCGGGCAACGGCCCCGGCATCGAACAGGTCGCCAGCAGGACCAGACCCACCGAGGCCGGGTCGATGCCGGCTGCGGCGAGGGCCTTGCCACCCGCGCTGACGGCCATGTCCACGACCGACTCGTCGTCGCCGGCCACCCCGCGGGTGATGATGCCGCTGCGCTCGCGGATCCACTGGTCGCTCGAGTTCGTCCGTTCGGCGATGGCCAGGTTGTCCTGCCGTACGCCGGGGCGGTGCGCGCCCAGTCCGAGCAGTGCCGCGCCCCTCATCCGACACCGACCGGGAGGTCGGCAGGGGTCTGCAGCGTGGTCAGCTGCGCCGTGGGCAGGGCCCGTTTGGCCAGCCCGGCCAGGACCCCACCGGGAGCCACCTCGACGACCTCGGTGGCGCCGGTCAGCGAGGCCAGGCACAGATCGAAACGGACCGGTCCGGTGAGCTGGCCGACGAGCCGGTCGAGCACCTCCCGGCCGTCGATGAGCCAGGCGCCGTCGGCGTTCGCCACGATCGGGCAGCTCGCGGCGCCGGGGTCCAGAGCGTCCACCCGGCGTTGCAGCTCCTCGACCGCCGGCGCCATGGCCCGGGTGTGGAAGGCGCCCGCCACATCGAGCCGGCGGACCCGGGCCCGGCCCGGCGGCGCGGCGGCCAGCGCGTCGAGCGCCGCGACGGGGCCGCCGAGCACCAGCTGGCCGGCGACGTTGACCGTCGCCACTTCCAGGCCAAGGTCGTCCGCGGCCCGGCGTACGTCCGCGTCGTCACCGCCGAGCACAGCGGCCATCCCGGTGGGGGTCGCCGCGGCGGCCGCGGCCATCGCGGCGCCACGGGCAGCGGCCAGCTCGACGGCCTCGTCATAGGTCAGCACCCCGGCGACGGCTGCGGCGGCCAGCTCCCCGATGCTGTGCCCGCAGACCGCGTCGGGACCGCGGCCGTCGGTGGCCACGAACGCCTCGGCCGAGAGCAGCGCGGCGACCGTCAGCATCGGCTGCGCGACCGCGGTGTCCCGCAGCTCGTCGGCGGTGGCGTCGCGGTCCAGCCGGGCCAGGTCGAGCCCGGTCAACCGGGACCAGTGGTCGAGCCGTTCCTGGGCCCCTGGCAAGGCGAGCCAGGGGCGGAGCATGCCGGGACGCTGGGAGCCCTGGCCGGGAAACAGAAGTACGAGCACCCTCCTACGATGTCCAGTCCGGGCCGGGTTCGCTCGGTCCGCCACGCACGGAGTCCCGCCCCGTTCGTTGTAGGTAACCTACAAAGCCGACGTCCGGCCGAGGACGAGCGCGAGGCGGACCACCTGGGCCTCGCGTGGCACGGCGAGGTCGTAGCCGGTGGCGTCGGCGATCTTCCGGAGGCGGTACCGCACCGAGTTGGGGTGCAGAAACAGCGCCCGGCCGGTTCCCTCGAGCGAACCGCCGCAATCGAGATACGCGCCGGCGGTGCGGACCAGCTCGATCCCGGCCGCGGCCAGCGGCTCGTAGACCTCCGACAGCAACCGCCGGCGGGCGGTTTCGTCGCCAAGGACCGCGCGTTCGGCCAGCAGGGCCGCGGCCTCGACCGGGCGTGGGGCGCCCTCCCAGGCGGCCACCGCCGCGAGTCCGGCGAGCGCCTCCTGCACGCTGCCGGTGGCGCCCGGCAGGTCCTCGACGTAGGGACCGACGACGACGGGGCCGTCGGGCAGGCAGGCCGCGAGCCGGGTGATCACCGGTTCGGCCGGTCCGTGGGCGCCGACCACCACGATCAGACCACCGCCCGCCTCACCGACGAGCAACGACAACTCGGCGTGCCGCGCCAAGGTGTGCAGCACCGCGAGCGCCCGGTCCAGCGGTTCGGACGGCGGGCGGGCTGCCAGCGCGGTCACCCATGCCGGCCGGCCCCAGCCCAGCGAGGTGGCCCGCGCGACGGTGATGTCGCCGGTCTGCCCACGCACCAGCGAGTCGACCACGCCCGCCTCGACCCGGGCGTCCCAGGCGCCGCGCGCCTCCGCCGTCGCGGCGTACACCTCGGCGGCACCGAAGGCGACCTCGCGGGAGTAGCGCAGGACCGCCTCCCGCAGCTCCTGCTCGTGCCCGGGCGCAGCGAGCGACGGCACCTGCTCCTCGAGCACGCTCACCACGGTGCGGATCAGCTGCACGGTCTGCTTCAGACTGATCGTCCGGGCCAGCTCGCGGGGGGCGGCGTTGAAGACCGCGGGCGTCGGCGCGGGCGACTGCACCGGATCGGCCAGCCAGTCGGTGAACGAGGTCAAGCCGAGCTGGACGACCAGGCCCACGTCGGCCCGCTGCGAGGCCGACAGGGTGGCGAACCAATCGAGCGACTCCATCTGCTGGACGGCGCGCGCGGACAGCCGGTTGTTCGCCGTCCGCACCCGCTGCCAGGTTGCCTGCACGGACTCATCCTGCCGGGTGCTCGAAGGCGCGGACGAGCTCGTCGTGCAGGTCGGGGTCGGCGAGCACCAGCACCTCGTCGCCGGCCTGCAGCCGGGTGTCGCCGCGGACCGCCAGCAGCTGCCGGTCGCGGACGACGAAGCTCACCCAGACATCGCCGGGTAGGGCGGCGAGCGAGGCGATGGTGCAGCCGTCGGCCGGTGCGCCGCCGGCGATGGTCAGCCGCTGCACACCCTCGGGCTCGTCGGCCAGCCGTACCCCGAGCGCCCAGGGCTCGGGCTCGATCGTCCGCATCGGCAGGTGCAGCAGCCGGGCCACCGCCGGGACGAGGCTGCCCTGGACGACGACCGAGAAGACGACGACGACCACCACGATGCCGTAGAGCCGCTCGGCGTCCGGGACCCGCGCCGCTCTCAGAAAACTGCCCAGCAGGATCGGTACCGCGCCCTTCAGCCCGGCGAACAGCACGAAGATGCGCTCACCCCGGCGCAGCCCGGCCGGCAGCAGGCAGAGCCCGACCAGGACCGGCCGGATGGCGACGGCGAGCCCGGCGCCGAGCAGCAGGCCGGGTACCCAGACATCGGTGCGGGCCAGCACGTCGAGGTCGACGGTCAGCCCGAGCACGACGAAGGCGACGATCTCAGCCAGGCTGGCGAGCGCCGAGTGGAAACGTTCGATCTCCCGCTTGTACGGCGCGCGGGCGTCCCCGAGCGCGATGCCGGCCACGAAGACGGCGAGGAACCCCGAGCCGTGGGCGAGCGTCGCGACGCCGTAGAGCACGAGCGAGCAGGCCAGCGTGCGCAGCGGATGCAGGGCCTC
>JAYSQK010000319.1:0-1642 GCA_043721555.1 Frankiales bacterium | reverse complement strand
CGGCCGGCGTAGCTGCGGTGCAGGGCGGTGAGGCCGAGCAGCGAGGCGATGGGGTCGCGCGCTCTCGGGATGGCGCCGACCCCGATCCCGCCAACCGCGGTCAGCGTGCTGCCGAGCAGACCGCCGATCAGCAACCGGCGTGGGACGCCGGTGTGCAGGAACGGCGGCAGCTTCACGACAGGGGACTACCCAGGCGTTGGGCCCGCGAGCGGTAGGTCTTGTCCTTGCCAAGGATGCGCTCGGCGGCGAGCCGACCGCTGACGAGCACCATCGGTACGCCGACCCCGGGCTGGGTGCCGGACCCGGCGAACACCACCCCCTCGACCTTCGGCGCGAGGTTCGTCGGCCGGAACGGCCCGGTCTGGAAGAACGAGTGGGCGCTCGCGAACGGCGCGCCCATCGCCATGCCACGGCGCTGCCAGTCGGCGGGGGTCGTGACGTGCTCGACCTCGATCGCCTCGCCGAAGCCGACGTAGCCCATCGACTCGAGGCGGGCCACGCACTCGTCGCGGTAGCGCGGACCGACGACGTCCCAGTCGATGCCAGAGCTCATGTCCGGGGTGGGGAACAGCACGTAGTAGATCTGCTTGCCGTCGGGCGCGAGCGACGGGTCGCTGCGGGTCGGGTTGGTGACCAGCACCGACGGGTCGGCCATCAGCTGCTTGCGGTCGATCAGGTCGGTGAAGACCTCCCGCCACTGCTTGCCGAAGTGGATGTTGTGGTGCGCCGTCTTGGAATAGGTCGCCGACGAACCGGCCAGCAGCAGAAAACAACTCGGCGAGTAGGTGAGGGACTTGACCCGGCGGGGTGTCAGCTCCGGCGGCAGCAACTCGCGGTAGGCCACCGGGAGATCCGGGTTGAGCACCACCACATCGGCGAGAATGCGCTCACCGTCGGCGGTCTCGACCCCGACCGCCCGGCCGTTGTTGACCAGCACCCGGGTGACGGTGGTGCCGTAGCGCAGCGTCGCACCGTGCTTCTCGGCCGCTCCGGCCAGCGCCCGCGGCACCGCGTGCATGCCGCCCTTGGGGAAGTACACGCCGGCCACGGAATCCATATAGGCGATGACGGCGTAGATCGCCAGGGCGTCGTACGGCGACAGTCCGGCGTACATCGACTGGAACGACATCACCCGCTGGGTGCGGGGGTCTTTGAGGTATTGCCCGACCTTGGGAGCGAGCTTGGCGAACCCGCCGATCGCGGCGAGCCGGGCCAGGTTGGGGGTGACGAGGTCGAACGGTGAGTCGATGTTGCGGTCGATGAAATCCTTCATCTCGTAGCGATAGAGCTTGGAGACGAAGTCCACGTAGCGCAGGTAACCGGCGGCCTCGTCGGGCCCGCAGACCCGCTCGACCTCAGTGGCCATCTCGTGCACGTCGGCCTTGACGTCGAGCACCGAGCCGTCGGGATAGAACGCGCGGTAGAGCGGGTCGACCGGCTGCAGCTCGAGCCAGTCCTCGAGCCGCTCGCCGACGCAGTCCAGGGCGTCGGCGATGAGGTCGGGCATGGTCAGGACCGTCGGGCCGGTGTCGAAGGCGTAGCCGGCGTCCTCGAGCACGCCGTTGCGGCCACCGGGCACCGCCTCGCGCTCCAGGACGGTGACCTCACGACCCGCCCCGACCAACCGGAGTGCGGCGCTCAG
>JAYSQK010000318.1:0-5346 GCA_043721555.1 Frankiales bacterium | reverse complement strand
GGTGAGCGGGGCGAGCTCGAGCTGCGTGACGCGCCCTACACGTCCTGGCGGGACGAGAGCGAGTTGTGGGTGTCGGACGGCGCGGGCACAGAACGGCTGCGGGTGCCGCCGGTCGACGCCTACCGCGTCATGGTCGAGGAGGTGTCCTCGGTGCTGACCGGCGGCCCCGGTTGGCTGCTGCCGCTGGAGGAGTCCCGGCAGACCGCGGCGGTCCTCGACGCCGTCCGGGCCAGCGCCGCCGCAGCGAATTAGGCTGCTGGCATGCCACCGGACATGCTCACCGTCGACGAGGTCGCCGCCCGGATGGGCATCGGCGCCACCGGTGTCCGGCAGCTGGTCAGCGAGCGTCGGCTGCTCGGCCTGCGCGACGAGCACGGCGAGGTGCGGGTGCCGGCGCGGGCCCTTGACGGCGTCGAGCCGGTCAAGCACCTGTCCGGGGTGCTGACGCTGCTGCACGACGCGCGCTACACGCCGGAGGAGATGCTGCGCTGGCTCAGCACGGAGGACGACTCGCTGCCCGGCTCGCCGTTCGACGCGCTGCACGAGAACCGCGCCACCGAGGTGAAGCGGCGGGCCCAGGCGCTGCTGCTGTGAGGCTGACGATCAACGGCGAGGCGCGCGAGGTCACCGACGGCACGACCCTGCCAGCGCTGCTCAGCACCCTCGGTCTGCAGGTCGGCACGGTCGTCGTCGAGCACAACGGCACCGCCCTGCTGCGGTCCGAGGTCGAGCGGGCGGTGCTTACCGGCGGTGACCGGCTCGAGCTCGTCCGGGCGGTGGCCGGTGGCTGACCCGCGGGCCCGCCTCGCCGCCGCGCGGCTCTACCTCTGCACCCCCGCCCGCCCCGACCTCGCCGACTTCCTGGACCAGGTGCTGGCCGGTGGCGTCGACATCGTGCAGCTGCGCGAGAAAGGCCTGGAGGCAACCCGCGAGCTCGCGCTGTGCGAGGTGGTCGCCGAGGCCGCAGCCCGGCACGGTGCGCTGTGGTCGGTCAACGACCGCGCCGACCTCGCCTTCGCGGCCCGGCCCGACGTGCTGCATCTCGGCCAGGACGACCTGCCGGTGCCGATCGCCAGGCAGCTGCTCGGCGACGACGTCCTGCTCGGGCTGTCCACCCACGACCGCGCGCAGGTCGACGCGGCCGTGACCGCGCCGGGCGTCGACTACTTCTGCGTCGGGCCGACCTGGCCCACCCCCACCAAACCGGGCCGCCCCGCCCCGGGCCTGCCCCTCACCGCGTACGCCGGGGCAGTGGCCGGCGACCGCCCCTGGTTCGCGATCGGCGGGATCGACCTGGCCAACCTCGACCAGGTGCTCGAAGCGGGCGCGACCCGCGTGGTGGTCGTCCGGGCGCTCACCGAGGCGGCCGACCCGCGCGCGGCCGCCGAGTCGTTCGCCGCACGGCTGCGCCGGTGAGGGCCACCTACCTGGTGGTGCTGGCGGTCTGCCTGCTCGGCACCCTGCCGCTCGAGCTGGTGCTGCACACGCGGGTCTACGGCCGGCCGCGGCGGCTGCTGCTCACGTTGCTCCCGGTGGTCGCGGTGTTCGTCGGCTGGGATGTGCTCGCGATCCGGGCCGGCCACTGGGGTTACGACCCGCGGCAGACCACCGGCGTCCGGTTCGGCAACGTCCCGCTCGAGGAGGTGGCCTTCTTCGTGGTCATCCCGATCTGCGCGATCCTCACCCTGGAGGCGGTCCGGGCCGTCAAGGGCTGGCGGGTCGACGACGCATGACCTACACCCAGGCCGCCCTGCTCGGGGTGGCCGGCACGGTCGCGCTGGATGAGCTGGTGCTGCGGACCCGCCTGCTGCGCCGCCGCGCCTTCTGGACGTCGTACGCGATCGTGCTGATCTTCCAACTGCTGACCAACGGCGTCCTGACCGGTCGGGGGATCGTGTTCTACGCCGGTCGGGCGGTCGCCGGGGTCGGCTCGGCCGCCGGCCGGACGCCGCCGTTCCTCGGGCAGGGGCGGATCGCCTTCGCGCCGTTCGAGGACCTGCTGTTCGGGTTCGCACTGGTCGTGCAGACCCTGTCCTGGTGGGTCTGGTGGGGCCGCCGGCTCAACCGGCGCTGACCCGGCTGGCCCCATCCGGCCGAGCCCCCCATTTCGCCGCAGCCGCGGCCGCAAACTCGGCCCCGTCCGGAGCAACCTGGATGGGCCATCTAGCCCAATCGGCGCCCGTTCGGCGTAGTCATTTCGGGCGCAAAGGTCATCCCATCGTGGGATAGTTCAACATTATTACTCTGCGTAGTCTAATCGCTACTGCGCCAGATGCACGGGTGCCGACGAAGGGCAATGGGCCATGCGATCGAGTCAGACCTGCCGAGTGGGACTGCCCGGAAAGCCGGCGCAGCGCCGGGGCGTTGCCGGTCTGACCCTCGGGCTACTGGTGGCCACCGCGCTGCTGGCGCCCGGAGCCTCGGCGACGACCAGTCGCACCGGTCGGTCACAGGCCGTCATCGTGACCGGCCGGCCGGGCGCAGCAGCCACGGTGGAGCGGGCCGTCCGCGCTGCCGGCGGGTCGGTGACCCGCCAGCTCCCGGTCATCAACGGGGTCGTCGCCAAGGTGCCTGCCGGTGCGCTGTCCACCCTCCGCCTGGTGCCCGGCGTGCGCTCGGTGACCGCCGATGTCTCCGGTCACTTCGCCAGCGTGTCGCCGAGCCTGGGCTATGACCCGGCGACCGATTCCGGTTCCCTCGACCTGATCAGCAAGGTGGTCGGCGCGCACGGCTCGTGGAACAACGGCTACGCCGGCGCGGGCGTCGACATCGCCATGATCGACTCCGGCGTCGCTCCGGTGGCCGGCTTGACCAACGGCAACATCGTCAACGGGCCCGACTTGTCCTTCGACTCCCAGAACCCCGCACTGACCCAGAACGACGCGTTCGGCCATGGCACGCACATGGCCTCGATCATGGTGGGCCGGGACACCGCCGAAACCTCCAGCCGCGCCTACGTCGCGGACAGCAGCAAGGGCTTCGTCGGCGTCGCTCCGGACGCACGGGTGGTCAGCGTCAAGGTCGGTGCCGGTGACGGTTCGGCGGACGTCAGCCAGGTCATCGCCGCCATCGACTGGGTCGTCCAGCACGCCCACGACCCCGGCTTCAACATGCGGGTGCTCAACCTCAGCTACGGGACCAACTCCGGGCAGGGCTACGACGTCGACCCACTGGCCTACGCCGCCGAGTCCGCCTGGCAGCACGGCATTGTCGTGGTCGCCGCCGGCGGCAACGACGGCACGTCGGTCGCGAGCCTGTCCGACCCGGCGTACGACCCGATGCTCCTCGCCGTCGGCGCCGACGATCCGATGGGCACCGTCCGGCCCGCAGACGACACCGTCCCGGCGTTCGCCAGCCACGGCACGGCTGCTCGGCACGTCGACCTGATCGCACCGGCCGTGCACGTCCTGGGCCTGCGGGTGCCGGGTTCGGCGATCGACGCGCACAATCCGGGCGCTGTCGTCGGGGGCCGGTTCTTCCGGGGCTCCGGGACCAGCCAGGCCACCGCCGTGACCTCGGCCGCCGTCGCGCTGCTGCTGCAACGCTCCCCGCAGCTGACCCCGGACCAGGTCAAGCAGCGGCTCGTCTCCAGCACCCGCAAGATCAAGGACAACACCGGGTTGTACCGGGGCTCGGGCCTGCTCAACCTCGATGACTCGCTGACCCAGGCGGCGCGCGCGTACGCCGGGACAGCGCCGGCCTCGACCGGTACCGGCACCCTCGATGCCGCTCGGGGCGGCGCCTACGTCTCGGCCGGCGGCGCGGCGCTGCGCGGTGAGCGGGACATCTTCGGCCGGGCCTTCACCACCGCGGCAATGGCTGCCTGCGCAGCGACCGCCTCCTGCTGGAGCGGCGGCAACTTCAACGGCGCGTCTTGGTCGGGCGCTTCCTGGTCTGGTGCGTCTTGGTCGGGCGCGTCTTGGTCGGGGGCTTCCTGGTCTGGGGCTTCCTGGTCGGGGGCCTCCTGGTCGGGGGCCTCCTGGTCGGGCGCGAGTTGGTCGGGTGCATCCTGGTCCGGGTCGAGTTGGACCGGCGCGTCGTGGTCCGGCGCGTCGTGGTCCGGGGCGTCGTGGTCGGGCGCGTCGTGGTCGGGTGCGAGCTGGTCGGGTGCGTCGTGGTCGAGTGCAAGTTGGTCGTGAGTTGAGCTCCACCCGGTTCGGCACAGTCGCCGGGCCGGGTGGATCGGACGTCTGGGTGGGAGGTGAGCAGCGAGATGGCCGGTGCCGGGCGGCATGCGGCGTCGACGGCTGCGCCGACGGCGCGCTGGACCCGGTCCAGGGCGACCGCGCCGCTGCAGGCCCAACTGTCCGCGGCCCTGCAGCCCGGCCCGACCCGCTCGGTGCTGGCCCTGTCGGGGTCGCTCGCGGTGGTTTCACTGGTCCTCGACCGATGGGGGATCGGTCTGCATCGTGGTGACGTGCGTCCGCTCGTCCTGCTGCTGCTCGCCGTGGCGTTCGCCGTCGCCGAGGCGGCCGTGGTCCATCTGGAGATCGGGTCCAACGCCTACTCGATCTCGGCGAGCGAGGCCTGTCTTGCCGTGGCCCTGCTGACCGGCTCACCGACCGAGGCGATCGCCGCCCGGCTGCTCGGCGGACTGCTCGTCCTGCTGTTCCGGCGTCGGCAGCGCCCGGTCAAGATGATCTTCAACCTCTGCTCGTGGTCGATGGAAGTCACCATCGCCCTGCTCGTCTTCCAGGGCCTGCACGGCAGCCCGACCGGGCTGACGGTCGCGTGGCCGGCCGCAGCAGGGGCGACCCTGGCCGCGGGCATCTGGCAGACGACCGCGGTCTGCGTGGCGATCTCGATCTACTCCGGCCGGCTCAGTGCGCAAACGTTGCGCAGCACGTTGCTGCCGGCGCTGGCCAGCGCCGTCGGCGGCTGCACCGTGGCGATCATCGCGGTGGGCGCCCTGCGGTGGGACCCGTTGGCGCTGATCCCCCTCGGGTTGTGCGCCTTGCTCCTCGCGGTCGGGTATCAGGGCTACGCCCGGTTGCGGGCACGCAACGCCGTACTCCAGCGGCTCTACGACGTCACCCGCAGGATGTCCCGCTCGGCCACCAACGAGCAGACCCTGGAGGACCTGTTGGGTGCGGTCCGCGACCTGCTGCGCGCCGAGGTGGTCGAGTTGGTCATCGGCGACGACGACAGCGCGGGCATGGTCCACACCCTCGTCGGCCCCGACGGCTGGACCAGCACGCCGATCCTGGCCGGCTTCAGCGACTGGGCGCACACGCGCACCCTCACCGGCGGCGAAGCCCTGCTGATGCGGGAGACGAGCAAACATCAGCTGACCCGCGCCTACCTGGCCGCCAGGGGGTATCGGGACTGCCTGCTCGTCCCGCTGCC
>JAYSQK010000317.1:0-3767 GCA_043721555.1 Frankiales bacterium | reverse complement strand
CTGTTCGACGGCTATCTCTCGCTCACGATTGGCTGAGTCCCACTGGGCCTGATGGCTCAAGGCGTTGCCTCCCTCGTCCGATGCGTCATCTGACACCGGTCGGACACACGATCGGACCTCGCGGCCACCGCGCCGCTGCAGGAGGGATGAGTAGTGGCAGGCAAAGTCGTAGGTCTCGACATCGGGACTTCGGGCGTGCGCGCAGCCGAGCTGACGCTCGGCAAGGGCGGAGCAACGCTCGAACGGTTCGGTCAGGTCGCCCTCCCTCCGGGTGCGGTGCGCGACGGCGAGGTCGTCGACACCGACGCCGTTGCCGCGGCCATCAAGCAGCTGTGGGCGCAGGCGAAGTTCACCACCAAGAAGGTCGTCGTGGGGGTGGCGAACCAGAAGGTCGTCGTCCGCCAGGTCGACCTTCCCTGGCTCCCGGCGAACGAGTTGCGCAAGTCGCTCGCTTTCCAGGTGCAGGACTTCATCCCGATGCCGGTGGAGCAGGCGATCCTGGACTTCCACCCGCTCGAGGAGTTCACCAACGAGTCCGGCGGTCGGATGCTGCGTGTCCTGCTCGTCGCCGCGGCCCGGGACATGGTCGACAGCGCCCTGCTCGCTGTCGAGCGGGCCGGTCTCACCCCATCGATGGTGGATCTCACGTCGTTCGCGGTGCTGCGGTCGTTGGTCTCGATGGACCACACGGGTCTTGATTCCTTCGACGCCGAGGCACTTGTCGATGTCGGCGCTAGCGTCACCAACATCGTGGTGCACCAGGGTGGGGTGCCGCGCTTCGTGCGCATCCTGCTGATGGGTGGCGCCGACATCACCGACGCGGTCGCCGAGCGCCTCGGCGTCCCCCTCGACCAGGCCGAGTCGGTCAAGCAGACGACCGGTCTCGCGCTCGTTGCCGGCAGCGCCGATGCGCACCCGGCCAACCGGGCCATCGAGTCGACCGGGAGCGCCTTCGTCGAAGAGGTCCGGGGCTCGCTCGACTACTTCATGGCCCAGTCGGGCGCGCCACGGATCGGCCGGGTCGTGTTGTCCGGCGGCGGCTCTCGTCTCGTCGGTTTGGTCGAGCGGCTCTCATCCGCCACCCGGCTGCCTGTCCAGATGGCCCGTCCGATGGCGTCGCTGAAGCTGGGCAAGACCGGCCTGACCGACGACCAACTGGCGTACGTCGAGCCGATGGTGACCGTGCCGGTCGGCCTCGCGATGGGGGTCGCGTCATGACCGCGATGAGCGAGACCAGACTGGTCGGCACGAGCCTGTCGTTGCTCCCGAGGGTCAACCTGCTCCCACCGGAGATCGCCGAGAAAGCGGCCTTCCGCAAGGTGCAGATCGGCCTCGGCTCGGCGGTGCTTGCAGCCATCGGCGTCGTCGGGGTGCTCTACCTGTCGGCGGCCAGCAGCGTCGACAGCGCACAGGGCCAACTCGACAGCGCCAGCAGCACGCACAGCCAACTGCAGACCGAAACCAACAAGTACGCAGCGGTCACCGGGGTCTACGCCCAGGCCGCGGCCGCGCAGGCGATGCTCACCCAGGCGATGGGCGACGAGGTGCGCTACTCGCAGCTGCTCAACGACCTGAGCCTGTCGGTGCCTGCCAAGGTCTGGGTCAAGAACATCGCCTTCACGCAGACCGTCGCCGGTGCGCCGGCAGCCGGCGCTGCCGCGGGGACGGCTGCGCCCGCCGGCATCGGGACCTTCACAGCCACCGGCATCGGATTCT
The DNA here is from genome assembly GCA_043721555.1 of Frankiales bacterium. Lineage (GTDB taxonomy): Bacteria > Actinomycetota > Actinomycetes > Mycobacteriales > SCTD01 > JAYSQK01. The sequence goes on along the minus strand of JAYSQK010000317.1, from coordinate 2,051 downwards.
CCCACGACGACGTCGCCGTGTGGCTCGAGTCGATCGCCGGCCAGAAGACCTACACGAATCCCTATTTCAGCAATTCGACCGAAGCGCTGCTCGGCACCCGCAAGGTCGTGAACTTCACCTCGACCGCCAGCATGACCAGCGCCGCGCTGTCCAACATCTACACCAAGCCGGCCGGAGGCTGACGTGGACAAGCTCAAGCAGTGGATCGCCTTCACGGTGCTCGGCGTCTTCGCCGTGCTCGCCGCGGGCTGGTTTCTCCTGGTCTCCCCGAAACGCGCCGACGCCGACGCGCTCGGTCAACAGGCCGCCACCCAGGTCACGGCCAACAGCATGCTGCAAACGCAGCTTGCGGTCCTGAAGAGCCAGGCCAAGAATCTCCCACAGCAGCAGGCGCAGCTCGCCAGGGTTGCCGCCAAGATCCCGGACAATCCGGCTGAGCCAGCGCTGATCCGGGCGCTGGACTCGGCGGCAACAGCCGCCGGTGTCGAGCTCGTCTCGATCTCGCCTTCCCTGCCCGCTGCTGCCGCAGCGCCCGCAGCCGCAACTGTCCCGGCCGCCCCTGGTGCGGCCAAGGCCGTTCCCAAGGTCGGCGCACCAGTCGCGCCTGCGGGCGCCGGCTCGCTGCAGTCGATCAGCGTCGCGATCAACGTCGTCGGCAGCTACTTCCAGATCGAGCAGTTCTTCAACGGCCTCGAGCACCTCAGCCGGGCGACCAAGGTGACCGGGTTTTCCCTCGCGCCGGGAGCCAACCCGGTCAAGGCCGCTGCCGCAGGGGCGACGGCCGACGACGGCAAGACCCTCACCACGACCATCACCGCGCAGGTCTACATGGCCACCGGCAGACCACCGGCCGTTGCCGTCACCGTGCCCGGCCAGACCGCCAAGACCCCGACCGTTACGTCGAAGAAGTAGGGCCCGGACATGACCATGACCGAGACGACATTCCCCTTCAACGACGCCCCCGAGGAGTCCGAAGCCCCTGCGCCCAACCGACGAAACCTGCTACTGGCTGGTGGTCTCGCCGCGGTGCTGCTCATCGGTGGGGGTGGCTACTACCTGTTCGGAAGCGGCTCGGCCGCCGATTCGGGCGTCGCCTTCACGCCGCGCCCGGTCCGGGCAGGCGCGCCCGCGAGAAAGACCGTGGTCGAGCCGGTGACCAAGGCCAAGCTGTCAGCCGCGACCAAGGTGCCGGCCAAGTCGACCGAGCACCTGGGGCGTGACCCCTTCAAGGCGCTGTACGTCCAGCCGGTCGCTGCGGCTGCACCGCTCGCCCCGGCGGCGGTGCCGGGGGCAACGACAGGGACGACCCCCGTCACGGCCCCAGGGGTAACCGGCACCACCCCCACCACGACCACGACCGGCACCACGCCCACCACCGGTACGTCGTACACGCTGCAGCTCGTCTCGGTCAGCAAGCCAAGCCCCGAGGCGCGGTTCTTCGTCTTCAAGGTCGCCGGGGTCAGCAAGACGGTCATCCCGGCCCAGCGGTTCGGCAAGTACGGCGAGCTGATCGTGCTCGCCTACACCAAGACCGCCAGCGGCACGGTCACCGGCGCGATCATCCAGGTCGGTGACGACAGCCCGATGGGCGTCGCCATCGGCGAGAAGGTCACCGTGCTCTAGCAGGTCACGGTGCTCTGACACACTGCTCACATGCTTCGTTGGCTCACCGCAGGGGAGTCCCACGGCCCCGCCCTCGTGGCGGTGCTCGAGGGGCTCCCCGCCGGCGTTGTCGTGACGACCGGTGTCGTGGCCGACGAGTTGGCCCGCCGCCGACTCGGCTACGGCCGCGGCGCCCGGATGGCCTTCGAGCAGGACCAGGTGTCCTTCCTCGGCGGCGTCCGGCACGGCGTGTCGCAGGGCGGTCCGCTCGCGGTGATGGTCGGCAACACCGAGTGGCCCAAGTGGGACGTCGTGATGGCGCCGGACCCCGTCACCGCCGAGCAACTCGAGGGCCTGGCCCGCAACGCGCCGCTGACCCGCCCCCGCCCCGGCCACGCCGACCTCGTCGGCATGCAGAAGTACGGCTTCGACGATGCCCGCCCGGTGCT
>JAYSQK010000316.1:0-2273 GCA_043721555.1 Frankiales bacterium | reverse complement strand
TGCCAACTGCGACGTGTGTGGCAAGGGGCCGGGCTTCGGCATGTCGGTCAGCCACTCCCACCGGCGCACCCGCCGCCGCTGGAACCCCAACATCCAGACGGTCCGCGCGATGGTCGGCCGCACCCCCAAGAAGCTCAACGTCTGCACCTCGTGCATCAAGGCCGGCAAGGTCGTCCGCTCGGCCTAGTGGTCCTCCCCGTCCCAGGCGCGGTCCTCGGCGGTGATCCGCTCCTCGCGCGCCTTGACGCTCTGCAGCGCGTTCGCGGCGGCGTCCGCGCTCGGATACGGGCCGAGCCGCACCTCGGCGCGGCAGCCGGCATCGGAGCTCTCGGAGCCCTCCACGAGCTTGTGGTCCAGGCAGTACCAGAAGGCCATCCGCGCAGGATGCCACGATGCGGGCCCGTCAACCACGAAGGAGCGGCAGTGGCCGTCTACGCCCTCGGGCACCGTGTCCCCGACATCCACCCCGACGCCTACATCCACCCCGACGCGAGCGTCATCGGCGACGTCCGGATCGGGGCGGGCAGCTCGATCTGGCCAGGCGCCGTCCTGCGCGGGGACTACGGCACCATCGTGGTCGGTGAACGCACCAGCATCCAGGACGGCACGGTCGTGCACGCCACCGCCGAGAAGGCCACCACCATCGGCGACGACTGCGTGGTCGGCCACATCGCCCACCTCGAGGGATGCACCGTCGAGGACCGCTGCCTGATCGGTTCCGGGTCGATCGTGTTGCACGACGTCGTCGTGCGCAGCGGCGCCCTGGTCGGCGCCGGCGCCGTTGTCAGTAACGGAACGGAGGTGCCGGCGCACGCGATGGCGCTGGGCATCCCGGCCAAGATGCGGCTCGACGCGGTGCCCGACGGGGCCTTCGAGCCGGCGGTGACGATGTACGCCGACAACGGCCAGCGCTACCGCAAGGAGCTGCGGCGGCTGGACTAGCCGCGGCTACCGCGCCAGCGCGTGGTACTCCTCGTTCGGGATCATGTTGGTGGCCATCGCCATCCGGTTGGTGAGGTTGTACATCGCGGCGAGTTCCGCGACGTCCCAGGCCTCCTCCTGCGTCAACCCGACGGCCAGCAGTCCGGCCAGGTCGTCGCGGGTCATCTCGACCGGGGTGCGCGTGAGCTTCTCGGCATAGCCGCAGATCGCCGTACGACGGGGATCGAGGCCGGCCCGGCGCCAGTCCAAGGTGATCCGGTCGCCGAGCACCGGGTCGCCGAGGGCCTCGCGCAGGGCGGCGCCGTGCGCGACCAGGCAGTACAGGCAGCCGTTGGCCATCGACACGACGACCGCGACCATCTCCCGGTCGGCGGCCGACAGGTGCTCGGTCGGCACGTGCAGGCTCTTGAAATGGGCGAACCAGGTGCGTAACCGGTCCGGCCGGTAGCTGTAGGAACGAAAGACCTGCGGCACGAAGCCCAAGTTGTCCTTGGCCTTACGGAACAGGCCTTGCAGGTCCTCCGGCAGGTCCTGCTCGGCCGGGACGGGGAACCAGCTCAGCTCGTCCACTTCGGCGCCCGCTTCTCCAAAAATGCCGCGACACCTTCCTGGGCGTCGGCGCTCTGGCTGGCGCCGGCCATCACCTCGACGGCGTAGCGGTAGGCGTCGCCTTGGCCCATCGAGGTCTGCGCGTAGAGCGCCTGCTTGCCGAGCGCCTTGGAGGCGCGGCTGCCGCGGGTCGCCCTGGTCAGCAGGTCCGCGACCGCAGCATCGAGTTGGTCCGCGGGGACGACCCGGTTGACCAGGCCCCATTCCAGGGCGGTGCCGGCGTCGATGACGTCGCCGGTGAGAGCGAGCTCCATCGCCCGCTTGCGCCCGACGTTGCGGGCGATCGCGACCATCGGGGTGTGGCAGAACCAGCCGCCCTTGCCGCCGGGCGCGGCGAAACCGGCGGTGTCAGCGGCCACCGCGAGGTCGCAGCTGGCGACGAGCTGACAGCCGGCTGCGGTCGCGAGGGCGTGGACGCGGGCCAGGACGACCTGGGGGACGGACTGCACGAGGTCCATCAGCTCGGCACAGGTCAGCAGTAGGCGGCGCACCGCGTCGAGATCGGCGCCCCCGACGTCGCGGAAGTCGTGCCCGGCAGAGAACACCGGTCCCTCGCCGGCCAGCACGATCCCGGTCGCATCGCTGTCACCCACCGTCCGGAAAGCCGCCAGCAACTCGGTGAGGTGCTGCAACGAAAGGGCGTTGCGCTGCTCGGGCCGGGACATCGTGATGGTCGCGTGATCACCGTCTCTGGTGACCCGCACCTGCGCTGCGGTCATGGC
>JAYSQK010000315.1:0-2529 GCA_043721555.1 Frankiales bacterium | reverse complement strand
GAGGCGCTGAGCCTCCGCGGGGGCGCCGATCGCGGCAGCGCGCGTCGCGGCCCGCTCAAGGTGCAGCAGCGCGCGCGTGGTCAGGTCGGGGATGTCGGGATCGGTGTCCGGCGCCGCCTCGATCGCGTCCAGCAGATGTTGGGCGATGACGACGGCGAGGTCGTCGGCGGGGTCCGGTTCCGCGGCGATGTGGTGCGCGGCGGCGAGGTGGCGGGTCTTGCGGTCGCGGCGGGACATGGTGGAGATCGCGACCTGGCGGACCACGGACTGCACGAACCGGAACTGGCCGCGTTCGGCGCTGAACCGGTCGGTCTGCACGGCGAGGATCTCCCTGCGGCGCAGCGCCTCCAGCACGGCCTCGAGGGTGCGCGGCGTCGACCCCAACGCGAGCAGGCCCTCGCGGGTGAAGGTCAGGCCCAGGACCGCGGCGTCGGCCACCACCCGCTTCTCCTCAGCGTTGAGGGAGTCCAGGCGGGCCGCGACCAAGGCCTGCAACGACGCCGGTGCACCGATCGCGTCCAGGTCGAACCCGGTGCTGTCCGCGGTGACGTAGCGGCCGTCCCGAGGGACGACCAGGTCACGGTCGATCAGGGCGCGCACGGTCTCGACGGCGAACAGGGGGATGCCCTCCGCGCGTTCCACCAGTGCGATTCGGGCAGTTGGGGGCAGGTCAGCCACCAGATCATCGACCAACGTGGCCATCGCCTCGTCGGTCAACGGTTCCAGTCGCACCACGCTAGTACGGCGCCCACCAAGGTCGGGGCGCCGGCGCAGCAGCTCAGGACGGGCCAGGGCCAGCACGAAGATTGGCGCCCGAGCGGTAGCGAGCAGGTGATCAAGGAAGTCCAACAGCCCGTCATCTGCGTGCTGGGCGTCATCCAGGACCAGCACCACTGCGCTCTCACCATCGGCGAGGTGTTCCAGAAACGCCGTCCACGCCGCGAACAGGTCCTCGCGCGCGAACGTGGCCCCCGGCGCTGCCCCGAGCAGGACCGCCAGGCGGGGCCGCAGCCAGTCCCGCTCACTGGCATCAGCCACGAACTCGACCAGCCCGGCATCAAGACGGTCGCTCACCACCGGGCCAATGTCGTTCTCGACCAGCCCGAACCGCGCGCGCATCGCCTCCGCCAGAGCCCAGAATGCCACCCCATCGCCATAAGACAGGCACCGGCCACGGTGCCAGCGCGCCATCGCGGTAAGGCCGTCGACGTACTTCTCGAGCTCCCACCCCAGGCGCGACTTGCCGACCCCCGCTTCACCATCGAGCACGACCAGCTTGGGTCGACGTGCCTCCTGGGTCGCGTGGAACAGGTCCTTGACCAGTCGCAGGTCCGCGTCCCGCCCGGTGAACCGGGCCTCGAGCCCATCGACGCGCTGACCGCCGCCACGCGCGGCGACGACCACACCGGCGCGCCACAGCCGCAACGGCTCGGCCTTGCCCTTGAGCTCGTGCTCACCGGCGTCCTCGAACGTGATCGCCGCCGAGGCCAGGGCACGGGTCGCCTCATCGACCCACACCTGAGCTGGCGAAGCCGCGGCCTGCACCCGGGCCGCAGTGTTCACCGCATCCCCGGCGACCATCCCCTCCGCCGTCGCCCCGACCGTGACCGCGACCTCGCCGGTGACGATCCCGACCCGCTGCGCCAACCCGGGGGCACCCACCTCAACCCCGAGCGCTGTCACCATCGCCACAAGCTCCAGGCCGGCACGCACCGCACGTTCAGCGTCGTCCTCGTGGGCGACCGGGACACCCCACACCGCCATCACAGCATCACCGATGAACTTCTCGATCACCCCGCCGTACCGGGCCACGACCACCCGACACTGCTGGAAGTACGCCGAGAGCAAGTCGCGCACCTCCTCGGAGTCCATGCTCTCCGACAACGGGGTAAACCCGACCAGATCCCCGAACAGCACCGAGGTGACCCGCCGCTCAGCGACCGGCGCAACCGACGGCACGTCCGAGACCGCATGCGCCACGTCCAGCGCCGTGCCGCACTCCGGGCAGAACTTGCCGGTCCCGGCCAGTGCGCCACACGAGCGGCACACCCGCGGGGCAGCCGGGCGGCCGCACTCCGGGCAAAACTTCGCACCTGTGGGCACATCCGCAGCACAGTGCGAACAAGCCGCCACCGACACCCCCCTCGCCCAACTGACGCCGCCGCCGCATCAGGGTAGCGGCACGCCCGACCGTAGCAGGTCACGCCCCGTGAAGTGATGTACGCCGTCATTGCGGCGAGCGCTGGAGTTCCCTTCGGCTCGGGTCCGCCCAAGGGCAGTGCGGTGGGTGCGGGCGTCATCGGCCGAGCGGCTGCGGACCCTCTTTACGGACTTTTTGCGGAATGAACGGCTTTTGACCCCCCGCAACCGAAGACCGGAGAGCCCTAATAGGCCTCTGACCTGCAGTGATGCACGTGGGCCCGGCCGGGTTCGAACCGACGACAGCCGCGGTGTAAACGCGGTGCTCTACCAACTGAGCTACAGGCCCCAAAACTCCATAGCGCCCTCGCGGACTCAGCCCACCGGACT
>JAYSQK010000314.1:0-1919 GCA_043721555.1 Frankiales bacterium | reverse complement strand
CGGTCCAGCGCCAGGCAGAGCGCGCTCTCGCCGAGCATCACCGAGGTTGCGGCGTAGCCCGGGTCGCCCTGCGCCGCGACCACGGCGCGGTAGCGGACGCCGCTGCTCGTGCCGGCCGTGAGCTCCATCCGGAAGCGACCGGTGCGCTGTGACTGCTCGCTCGGGCCCTCGCCCGGGGCCGGCAGCACCCGGTCGAGCAACGCCCGGGTCGGCGCAAAGCCCATCCCGACGCCGGCGAGCGCGAGCCCAGTCGACGTCCCGGCAGCCAAGCCGGGCGCCAGCGGCCCCCGGCCGAACCCCATCACCTCCCGATAGCGAAACTCCCGTCCGTAGGCCCAGCCGAGCAGGGCATTGCTGCGGCGGACGATGCGGGTGTTGTAGGGAGCCATCACGAACGGCCCCGTCCAACCCACACTCCGGTCGTACGCCGGGACGAGCCCGTCACCCTGCGGCCCGAGGTCGGGCTCGGCCGCTCGATCGGGGCTGAGCGCATACGGGTCAGCCAGGACGGCCTTGCGCGAACCATCGGCGCGGACCGCCTCGACCTGCGCCCGCAACGAATCCAGGGTGCCGCCGCTGACCCCGCCCTTCATCCGGGCGACCAAGGTTGTCGACTCGAGCTGGCCGGCGCCGTCGGCCACAGCCCGCTCGTGCAGGAGCAGGACGCCGAGGTCGGACGGGATCGAGTCGAACCCGCAGGCGTGCACGATCCGGGCGCCGGTGCCCACCGCCGCCTGCTGATAGCGGTCGATGCAGTCGCGCACGAACAACACCTCACCGGTCAGGTCGGCGTAGTCCGTGCCGTGGCGGGCGCAGGCCTCAACGAGCGGCAACCCGTAGCGGGCGTAGGGGCCAACCGTCGTCGCCACGACCCGGGTCGAGGTGACGAGCGCGTCGAGCGCGGTCGGGTCCGCGGTGTCGGCGACCAGCAGGGGCCAGTCGTGGGCTGCCGCGCCGAGCGCCAGCCGCGCCGCCTGCAGCCGCTCCCGGGACCGGCCGGCCAGGCCGATCCGGGTGCCTGCCGGGGCGTGCGCAGCGAGATAGGCCGCGACGAGTTTGCCGACGAAGCCGGTCGCGCCGAACACGACGATGTCGAGCGCTCGTGCGGGCTGCTCCGATGTCATGGCCGGGAGGCTAGCGATGGGGTCCGACAGGAACACTTGCCCGAGCCCGATCCCGACCCCGGACAACGCGTAGGTCCCACTTCCCCCGTGGCCGTGGCCCTTTTTGTGGGTTTTTGCCGGTTCTCATCTCGTCACACGATGGGGGAAGTGGGGCCGGGGTTGGGGATGATCTTTGCGCAGGTGGCGCAGGTGGCGCAGGGTCGTCGGGTCACGGGGTTCACGGGTGCGCCGGGTCAGCGGCAGCCGGTGACCAGCGGCAGTGGGTCCGGGCGACCGACCGCCGGCATGCCGAGCGAGACGCCCGGCGTGGCAGGGGTCGACGGCGTTCGGCCAAGCGAGGATGCATCGCCGGCGAGGGTCCGTCGGTGCGACAGCAACGGTCCCTCCGCGTGCAGGTAGTGCGGCCCGGCGCCGCTGACCACGGTCGTGACCAGGTCGCCGGGGCGTACCCCCGGAGCGGCCGCGAGGTGCACCAGCCGGTTGTCCCGGGTCCGCCCGGTGAGCCGGCCGGGCGCGTCCTTCTTGCCGGGGGCGGCCACCAGGACCTCGACGAGCCGGCCGACCTGAGCCCGCATCCCGGCGTACGTCATGCGGTCCTGCAGCTCGACGAGGCGTTCGTACCGGTGCTGGACGACCTGCTTCGGCAGTGGCGGCAGGCCCGCGGCGGGGGTGCCGGGGCGCGGCGAGTATTGAAAGGTGAATGCGCCGGCGAAATGCGCCGCCTCGACGACCCGCAGCGTCTGGCTGAAGTCGTCCTCGGTCTCGGTGGGGAAGCCGACGATGATGTCGGTCGTG
>JAYSQK010000313.1:0-2552 GCA_043721555.1 Frankiales bacterium | reverse complement strand
GCGGCGGGCCGTGCACCGCCCTGGTGCCCTCGCCCGGTGTCCTCACTCGCGCGCTGCCGGGCGGCTCATCAGGCCGCGGACCATCTCGGCCGGCGTCATGCCGTCGTGCACCACGGCGACGACATGCTCGGTGATCGGCATGTCCACGTCGTGCTTGCGGGCCAGGTCGAGGATCGACCGGCAGCTCTTCACACCTTCGGCGGTCTGCTGCTTCTGGGCCAGGATCTGCTCGACCGTCTCGCCGCGACCGAGCTTCATCCCGAAGGTGCGGTTGCGCGACAGCGGTGAGGTGCAGGTGGCGACCAGGTCGCCGAGCCCGGCCAGGCCCGCGAAGGTCATCGGGTCGGCGCCAAGCGCCACGCCGAGCCGGGACGTCTCGGCCAGGCCGCGGGTGATCAGTGAAGCCTTCGTGTTGTCGCCGAACCCCATCCCCTCGGCCATCCCGGTGGCGAGCGCGATGACATTCTTCACGGCGCCCCCGAGCTCGCATCCCACGACGTCGATGTTGGTGTAGGGCCGGAAGTATCCCGTCGAGCAGGCCCGTTGCAGCCGGGACGCGACGCCGAGGTCGCTGCACGCCACGACGGTCGCTGCCGGCTGGCCGACGGCGATCTCCTTGGCGAGGTTGGGACCGGTCACGACGGCGACCTGGGAGAACGGCACATCGCCGACTTCGGCGACGACCTCGCTCATCCGCTTGGTCGTGCCGAGCTCCACGCCCTTGATCAGACTGACGAGGACGGCGCCCCGGGCCAGGCCAGACGCGACGGCACCGAGGTTGGCGCGCAGGCTCTGCGAGGGCACCGCCAGCACGACGAAATCGGCCCCGTCGACGGCTTCGAGCGCATCGCCGGTGGCGGTCAGGTTGTCCGGGAGGCGGACGCCCGGCAGATAGTCGGGGTTCTCGTGGGTGTCGCGGACCGCCGCGGCGAGCTCCTCACGGCGCGCCCACAGCACCACCTCGGTGCCCGCGTCGGCCAGCACTTTGCCGTACGCCGTTCCCCAGGAACCCGTCCCGAGGACCGCAGCCCGGGTCACGCCGGGCCGCTGTCGCCGGAGCGGGCCAGACCTGGGTCGTGCACGGCCGTAGGCGCCACCGCGCCGCGCAGCAGCTCGAGGTTGGCGGTGATCGCCGACATCACCGCAGCCGTCGCCTCGCGCAGCACCTCGGCGGTCAACTCCTTGCCCTGCCAGGGCGACAGGTCGACCGGCGGCCCGGCGAGCAGCCGCATCGTGTGCCTGGGCAGCAGGTGCACCCCCTTGGTCCGGTAGGTGTCGTGGATCTCCTGCGCGCCCCACTGCGCGACGGGGACAACCGGCACGCCGGACAGCAGCGCGAGGCGGGCAACGCCGGTCCTGGCCAGCATCGGCCACTTGCCGGGGTCACGGGTGACCGTGCCTTCGGGGTAGATCGTGACGCACTCCCCCGCCTGCAACGCCGCCACCGCGTCGCGCAGCGCCAGCGAAGCGTCGGCCGTCCGGCGGTGCACCGGGATCTGTTTGGCGCCGCGCATGACGCTCGGCACGAGCCCTCTACCGACGAACATCCCGGCCTTGGCCAGGTATCGCGGCAGCCGGCGGCCACCGAAGACGAGGAAGTCGGCGAGCACCGTCGGGTCGACCACCGAGATGTGGTTGGCGGCGATCAGCACGCCGCCGTCGGCCGGCACGTGCTCGAGCCCCCGCCAGTCCCTCCTCGTCAGGAGGAGCAGCGGCGGCTTGAGGAGCAGCACCGCGAGGCGGTACCAGAAGCCGATCCGACCCAGCCGCACGCCGAGCTCCTCTCGTGGCCGGACCGACGCCGACGCAAGGGAGTCTCGCGTGCGGCTACGACAGTGTCGAGGAGCCTCTGCGAGGGTGTCCCCGTGGCGGTCTCGTGGGGGGTGGTGGTGCCGGTCAAGCGCCTCGCGCTCGCCAAGACCCGCCTCGCGTCCTACCACGACGACCTGCGGCAGGCCCTCGCCCTCGCCTTCGCAGCCGACGTGGTCGACGCAGCGCTCGGCTGCGCCCTCGTCGCCCGGGTGGTGGTCATCACCGACGACCCGCGGGCCGCCGACATGCTGGCTGCCGTCGGTGCGCTGATCGCCCCGGATTCGCCGGACGCCGGACTCAACCCGGCCCTGGCGCACGGGGCGGAGCTGCTCAGGGCCATCGACGACACCCTCGGGATCGCCACCCTGTCAGCCGATCTGCCGGCCCTGCGCTCGGCTGACCTCGCCGGCATCTTGCTGCAGGTGACGGCCGGCGCCCGGGCTTTCGTGGCGGATGCGGCCGGCGAGGGCACCACGTTGCTGGCGGCCGGTCCCGGCGCTGCGCTGCAGCCTGCCTACGGCCCGTCGTCGCGCCGTGCGCACCTCGCTTCGGGGGCGGTCGAGTTGCCCGGCGCAGCCGGGCTCCGGCAGGACGTCGACACCCCAGCAGACCTCGCGATCGCACTGCGACTCGGGGTCGGTCGACACACCGCGGCGCTTGCCGACCGGGTCCGCTGAGATGCAGGCCACCGTCACGTCGTACGACGGATCCGGGGCTGGTGTCGTGCTGGACGACGGCCG